>JAGOQT010000441.1 GCA_018007255.1 Phycisphaerae bacterium
TTCGCCGCCCATCGGCCGGACGTCGTGCTCCAGACCCAGGTCCAGGCCCCCGAGGTGGAGCTGACCGGGGTCCCGGCCGCGTACGGCAGAGGCAGAGCCGGACAGCCCCAGACGGAGACCGGCCAGTGGGCCCGTGTCCGGCACGTCTACGCCCTGGCCGGCCTGGATCAAGGACGCGGGGAGGTGGTCCTCAAGGCCGTGAATCCCACACCGTCGCCCGTCAGCGCGACCGTGATGCTCAGGGGCATGGCCAAGGTGGGCGCGAAGGCCAGGGTCGCCACACTGGCCCATGCAGAGGCCACGGCAGAGAACACCTTGGACCGACCGGACAAGATCGTGCCCAGGGAATCCGATCTGGCCGTGGCAGGCCCGCGATTCCCTCTGCCCCTCCCGGCCAACTCGGTGACGATCCTCCGCGTGGAGGCACGCACAGAAGGAGGACCCTAGGCCCCGGTTTCCTTGGCGCCTGACGGATGATCCCGCACGACCCATCACGAACTTGGAGGACCCTATGAACGCATCGACTCTCTGGCTCCGATCCGCGGCAGCAGTCCTGACCCTCACCGCCCTCATCGCCCTGGCGGGCCCGACCCTCACGGCCCAGGCCCAACCCGCGGGCACAGCAGCCGCCGAGGTCAATGCACCCGGTGCGCGGCGCGGCATGCGGCGGGGGCCTGTGGAGCCCGCAGGTCCTGTGGATCCCAATGCCGTGGCCCTGCTCAAGAGGCTGGGCAACCGCGACATCGGCCTCCACGACCCGTCCACGATCGTCAAGTGCAAGGACGAGTACTGGATCTTCTACACGGGCAGCGGCGTGCCCTCGTATCGGTCCAAGGACCTGATCACCTGGCAGCGCGGACCGCAGGTCATCACCACGGCCCCTGACTGGTTGTCACGGGTGGTCCCGCCCCGCGCAGACCGCGGCGGACGCGGCGGCCCAGGCAGGGCCGTGCCCGGCTTCTGGGCCCCGGACGTCATCCACCTGGGCGGTCGGTATCTGGTCTACTTCTCCTACTCGGCCTTCGGGAAGAACACCTCGGCCATCGCCCTGGCCACCAGTCCGACGCTCGATCCGTGCGACCCCCAGTACAAGTGGACAGAGCAGGGGATCGTGATCCAGTCCGACCCGAACGACGACTTCAACACCATCGATCCGGCCGTGACCACGGACGCGGAGGGCAACCTGTGGATGACCTTCGGCTCGTTCTGGAGCGGCATCAAGCTGATCCAGCTCGACCCCAAGACGGGCAAACGCATCTCGCCCGATTCGAGGATCTACTCCCTGGCCCACTACGACTCCATCGAGGCGCCCTTCATCTATCACCGCAACGGCCTTTACTACCTGTTCCTGAACTGGGGCATGTGCTGCCGCGGGGCGAACAGCACCTACAACATGCGGGTCGGGCGCAGCGCCAAGATCACCGGTCCGTACCTCGACAAGGAGAACAAGGACATGCTCCACGGCGGCGGCACCCTGATCGCGGACACGCAGGGCCCCTTCATCGGACCCGGCCATCCCGGCATCCTCAAGGAGGGGGACCGTTACTGGATGGGCATGCACTTCTACGACGGCACCCAGCGTGGCGCATCCAAGTACGCCATCCGGGCCGTGACCTGGACCAGCGACGGCTGGCCCGTGGTCGGGGCAGGATTGCAGTGACCCGCCAGCCTGTCGGACAGTGAACGGCACGAAGGTGGGAGGGTAGGATGGTAAGAGGGTAAGAGAGGGCGGCGGAGCCACCTAGCCCCTCCCACCGAGACCTGCTGCGATACGACCGGGTCAAACAGGCTTGGGCCCGTGCAGGTCCACGGCCTGGACGACCTCGGCGTGGACCGTGTCCACATCCCGGGCCGCGTCGATCACGACGAATCCCTCTCGCCCCTGGGCCAGTTCCAGGAACCCCTCCCGGACCCGCTGGTGGTACTCATGGCCCTTGCGCTCCATGCGGTCCAGCTCCCTCTGTATGCGGGTCGCTGCTGTGGCCAGGTCCACGTCCAGGATCACGGTCAGGTCGGGCCAGACCCGCTCCAGGGCCTGCCCCGCGACGCGGATCACCCGGTCCACACCGAACCCACCTGCATGGCCCTGGTACGCACAGGTGCTGGAGACCCATCGGTCCAGGACCACGCACAGGCCCCCTTCCAGGGCTGGGCGGATCCGCTCCGACCACAGTTGGGCACGCGAGGCCATGTACAGGAGCAGCTCGGTCCGGGTGGACATCCGCGCGTGCTCAGGGCTCAGCAGGATCGTGCGGATCGCCTCGCCGATCTGGGTGTCCCCGGGGTCGCGCAAGGCCACGGAGTCCACGCCCTGCGAGGCCAGGGCCCGGCAGAGCATCTTGACCTGGGTGCTCTTGCCGCACCCATCCGGCCCGTCCAGGACGATGAACCTGCCGGACAGGCCCTTGTCCGCGCGGGCCGCGGCCGCCGAGCCCGGGCGTTGCGATGGAGACGGTTGTCCTGACATCACGAGTCTCCCAAGACCGGCCGAATCAGGCCGTGTGCCCGTGGACCCTCGAGGTTCGGAACCCGTACAGGGCGATGACCACGAAACAGATCAGGGGCAGCACAAAGGAGGCCCTCGTGCTCGACAAGGTCATGAAACCCAGGCTGAAGGGATCCATGTCCATGATCGCACCCTGTAACGGCGGCATGAGGCATCCGCCGCCGATGGCCATGATCAGTCCGGCCGCGCC
>JAGOQT010000442.1 GCA_018007255.1 Phycisphaerae bacterium
ATCAAAGACCCATGGCCCTGGACTCCTCCTTGCCGGACTGGAGGGACATGCGGATCCACGGGGCCATCGCCCGCGATGTGCGGATGGCGCAGGGCCTGACCCGCTCCAATTTCCCCGTGGTGTTTGTCCAGCACAGTCGGGACATCTACGAGAGCTTCCCGGGCATCATCACGGATGCCCATTCCATCGGCCACATGGCCGCCGAGCACTTTCTGGACAGGGGATTCCTCAACTTTGCGTACTGCGGCCTGAACCACTTTGTCTGGTCCAGAAACCGCGAGCGGACCTTCCGGCAGCGGATTGAGCAGGGGGGGTTCAAGGTCCACACCTACGTCCAGCCCAAGACCAAGGCGCGGCGTCTGTGGAAGAACGAGCAGCCCGTGCTGGCCGGTTGGCTGACCTCGCTGCCCAAGCCGGTGGCCTTGATGGCGTGCAACGACGATCGGGCCCAGCAGGTCGTGGATGCCTGCAAACTCGCCGCCCTTCAAGTCCCGGACGAGGTGGCCGTTCTGGGCGTGGACAACGATGCCCTGGTCTGTGATCTGTCCGATCCGCCGATCTCCAGTGTCGCGCTCACGACCGAGCCGGCGGGGTATGCGGCCGCAGAGCTGCTGGACCGGCTCATGAGGGGCGAGAAGATGATGGGCCAGAGGATCACGGTCTTCGCGACCCATATCGTGACCCGCACCTCCACGGACATCACGGCGGTGATTGACCGCGAGGTCGCTGCAGCCGTACGGTTCATTCGCGAGCACGCGGACGGGGCCATGCAGGTGGGGGACGTGGTCAATGCGACCATGGTCTCGCGGCGGGTGCTGGAGAATCGGTTCCGGGCCGCATTGCACCGGTCGATCCACCAGGAGATCCAGCGGGTCCGGGTCAACCACATCATCCAACTCCTGGTCGGCACGGACACGACGATCAAGGAGATCGCCCGCAGGTCCGGCTTTGAGAGCCCCTGGCACATCGCCCGCTATTTCCGCAGGCTCACGGGCCTGAGCCTGCGGGAGTACCGCTCCAAGCACTCGGCCAGGTGAACCGCATGGGCCTGGGAGGGGGGAGGCATTCGCAAAATGGCTAACAAAAAGCGCGATTTGGCATTCTGTCCAGGTCCCCGTTTTCGGATAATGACACTGTAGACGCTGACCAACGTACCTGCGGCAAGCACGGACCGCCCTGCACGCTTGCCTCCCGAACAGGGGGCAGAGGGTATCCGCAATGTGGGTTCATTGCAGCCCATGCTGGAGGTTGGAGGCACGCCGACGTACACCTTGGAGGGATGGCTGAAAAAACTCCGGGCCTCCAGAACAGATGGGTCTTGGAGGGCGTCCTAGTGGCGTACGGCGCAAAGGAGCATTCTGGCCGAAGTGCACAACCGGTTCGAAAGGAGACGTGTAGAACGATGGCAAAGAAGGGCTTTACGCTGATCGAGTTGTTGGTGGTGATTGCGATCATCGCAATCCTCATGGGGATTCTGCTTCCGGCCATGGGAAAGGTCAGGGAGCAGGCAAGGCAGAAGTCCTGCGGTGCACGGATCCGGCAGCACCTGTTGGCCATGAACATGTACGCGGACGAGAACAGCGGCAAGCTGCCCCTGCCCAGCACCGGGGGCGCCTGGCTTCAGGACGTGGCCGTGAACACGGTGCACTTCATGTTCAGGACCGGCATGAACCGCGAGATGTTCTACTGCCCGTCCAATTCCAACCACCAGAAGTACAATGACCTGTTCTGGATGTACAACAACAGGAGTTGGGATGGAAGGAAGTTCACGAACGAGACCGGGTTTGTGGTCTCCGGGTACTGTTTCCTCCTGGAGCTTCGCTCAGGAGGCCGCAGCCGGATCACCCGCTACCCGACGGACACAGAGGACAAGATCTGGCTCAAGACGAACCGCGAGAAGAACCCCGCTGTGCGGGAGCTTGTGATCGACTCCATCATGGGCGTGCGGGCCACGGGCAAGAAGTATGGCCGCAACTTCGTGGAGGTCCCGGGCGGCATCTACTCCCAGAGCCAGGTGTATGACCGAACGAGCCACCTGAAAGGGGAGAGCGAGCCGACCGGCGGGAACGTCGGCATGCTGGACGGTCACGTGGAGTGGAGGCCGTTCAAGCCTGAGGTGGCGAACAGCGTAGCTGTGCCTCGGTTCGGAGACGCCCCCGGCTTCTTCTGGTGAGCGTGTCCGTTCTACCCAGCCCGTCCTCCTTCATCCGGGTTTTCACACCGCCGAGCCCCACGCGGGGCTCGGCGTTCTGTTTTTGGGGGGCGGGCCCCTTGCGGTCCTCCCTGGCGGTCGTATAATGACCCATCCTTACCCTTAGGAGAACCCCTTTAGGAGAACCAAGACGATGGCAGGTGCGGTGAAGGCCAATGCAGTGGTGGGCCAGTCGGGCGGTCCCACGGGCGTGATCAACGCCTCCCTGGTGGGCGTGATCGAGGAGGCGTGCAGGCAGGGCGCGATCGGCGATCTGTATGGGGCGGTGCACGGCGTGGAGGGGATCGTCGGCGAGCAGTTCATCGACCTCAAGAAGCTCTCCGTGGGCGATCTCGAGGCCGTGGCGGCCAGCCCGTCCTCGGCCCTGGGGTCCAGCCGCAAGAAGCCGGACAAGGCCTTGTGCGAGCGGATCTTCGATGTGTTCAAGAAGCGGAACGTGCGGTACTTCTTCTACATCGGCGGCAATGACTCGGCCAACAC
>JAGOQT010000090.1 GCA_018007255.1 Phycisphaerae bacterium
GTCCACCACCGCATACTCCGGGGCTGTGAAGCTCCACACAAACCCTGGACAGGTGGCAGCACCCACGGCATCGACTCTCCAGTAATAGGTCGTGCCCCTTTCCAGGAGACCTGGGGGATCGTAGGCGTTGGGTTCCTGGCCCTGACTGACCAAGACCCCCCTCGGGTCAGCTTGGCTGGCCTGGTTGACGTCTGCAAAGGAGGTCCCAAAGTACACGTCATGGGTCTGGGCGAAGGCACCTGGTGTCCAGGTCAGGACCACGTCGCGGGGCACCTCCAGGTCATGGGACCTGGGGGCGTGTGCCACAACAGGCCCGTTCACGTCCATGTACTGGCCCAGGACGGCAAGGTCCTGTTCATCCACGATGCCGTCGCCCCAGGCATAGGGGCCGATGTCGCACACAGACTCGTTCCAGCCCCAGTCTTCCGACAGCATGGCCAGATCCTCCGCACCGACGTTGCGGTCTCCGTTGAAGTCAACGATGGGAAGGATTGGGGCCTGCCAGATATCAAAGCGGCCATACCCATTAGGCCGATCACAGTCCCAATAGAGCGTGGCACCATCGGGCGACAGACACGCATCCTCCTCGAAGAACGGAGTGTTAATGGGGGATCCTAGATTCACGGGTGGCCCCCAAGGACTGGACCGTGTCGCACGCCGCGTTATGTACAGATCACCCTCATCATGTGTACCCAGCCGCTCGGAATCAAAGAGGAGCACCAGGCTGTCGGCAGAAAGGAATGGGCGAGCATCCTGATATTCGCTGTTGACGACGCCACCCAGGTTCTCCGGCGGACCCCAGAGGTCGTTCCTCGTCGCACGCCTGGTCACCCATAGGTCCGAGTGGCCGTAGCCTCCTGGGCGAACGCGACCCGTGCCCCCTAAGAATCCTGAGAAGTACAGTTCCAGGCCGTCGGCCGAGACGGTCGGAGCGAACTCATCCGCCTTGCTATTGATGACCTCACCCAGATTCACCACCTGCCCCCAGGGATCACTCACCGACTGACGTCTTACGACATAGATGTCCGAGTTACCGTACCCGCCTGCCCGCCGCGATGAGTCAAAGTACAGTTCCAGACCGTCGGCTGTTGTATAGCCCGGCACCACCGTGAAGGGTCTCAGCAGTGTACTCAAGTCACCGGGGACCCAAGACCCGACGCTCATGGGGGCATGCCAGGGATCGGCCTGTGTGACGCGCGTCACCACCCATTGCGTCACAACACCGCCCGACTCTTGTTGGGAGTAGAGAGAGAGACTATCCTGCGAGAGCCTCGGGTAGAAATCATCGCGGACCGTGTTGATCACTGGCCCCAGGTTCACCGGCTCCCCCAATGCGAAATCGCCATACACCGATGATGTGTCGAGGCCTGCAAGAAGACCAAAGCTTAAGACTGACGCTACGAACATAGGCACCTCAAAGAGCCTCATGTCACACCTTCCCTTCTGCCCAAAGGCGACAGACATCATTGGAATCTCATTGACAGGTCTCTCTGCAGAGAAGACGAGTTGACAATCGAATGGCAGGTTGAGGACACGCGGAGAGTCACACGGCGTGCCGAACTGATGAGCACGGGTGTGTCGTTGAGCGAGAATGGCTGCGTAGCGGCCCATATCGGCATGCATGCTTCTGTTGTCGTGGAGGTAGTTGTACTGCTGTGCACGTCGCAGGTAGTTGTTGGGGTCCTCAGGATTTGCCGCGATCGCTCCGGTGTAGTACTGTACCCGCTCCCGGTAGTGCCTCTCCATGATGGCCTCTGTCCCTGTCACGGTGTCGTCAGACTCCCGACCCCGGATAAGAATGCCGGCAGAGAGGGTCCTGGCCTCCAGCCCGACGTGCTCGCTCTCCAGGATCGGAGTGAGGCTCTTTCGGGCCGTGGCGTAGTCACCCTTCTTGATGAGCTCGCGAGCCTCAGCCAGGATGTTCATCTGCCTTACCCCCTCAGCCTTTGCAAGCCGGACCTCTCGACGATTTCGGACAGACTGCGATATGACGATGCCGACCACAGACACCGTCACCAACACGGCTACGGCCTGTACCTTGTTTCTTCGAAGGAGTTTCTGCACCCGATACCCCGCACTGGGGGCGTGCGCCAGGACCGGTCTGTGCTCCAGGTGCCTCCGGATCTCCAGAGCCAGGCTATCTGCAGTCTCGTACCGCCGACTACGGTCCTTCTCAAGCGACTTCATCACAATCCAGTCCAGGTCATCCCGGATGGCCTTGCGAAGCAGGTCGGGGGTGCAGCCGCGATGCTTGGCTATGTCAGTCAGCGTACCGCCCAGCGTGGTGAGCTTCGTGGAGGGTTTGGCGGGCTCCTGCTCGCGGATGATCCGCTGCATCTCCATGTAGCCGGCCTTGCGCAACTCCTCCTCGCTGAAGGGGGTAGTGCCGGTCAGGAGTTCGTACAGCAAGACCCCCAGGGAGTAGATGTCGGTCCTTGTGTCGATGTCCAGGTCGCTCAACTCTGCCTGCTCTGGGCTCATGTACGCAGGGGTGCCGATGATGTGGGCGTAGCGGGTGAACAGGGTCTTCTCGGTCAACCGCTGGTTCGTGGCCTTGGCGATCCCGAAGTCGATGACCTTGGGCACGGGCCTGCCGTCCCGGTGCGTGACCATCACGTTGGAGGGCTTGATATCCCGATGGATGATCCCCTTCTGGTGGGCGTGCTGGACTGCCTGGCAGACCTGGATGAACAGGTCCAGCCGGTCCTTGGTGCTTAAGCTATTCTTATCGCAGTATTCGGTAATCGAGACGCCTTGCACCAGCTCCATGACGAAGAAGGGTCTGCCGGTCTCTGTGGCCCCTGCGTCCAGGACCTTGGCGATGTTGGGGTGGTCCATCATGGCCAGGGCCTGGCGCTCGGCCTCGAACCGGGCGATGACCTGGCGGGTGTCCATGCCCAGCTTGATGATCTTGAGGGCCACCTTGCGGTGGATGGGCTCGGTCTGCTCGGCCATGTACACCACGGCCATGCCCCCCTCGCCGATCCGCTCCAGGAGCTTGTACCGGCCAATGACCGTGCCAGGGACCTCAGCAACCGGCGGCTCGTCGGGAAGGACATCGGGGCCAAGCACGGGGGACTCAAGGAAATCCCCGGCCTGGTCACGAGACTCCAGCAGGGTCTCCACCCGAGCCTGCAAGGCGGGATCACCGTCGCAGACCTCTCTCAGATAGGCAGCCCGCTCCGCAGCAGGCCTCGCTGCCGCGGCGTGGTAGATCGACTCTTCGTCCTTCTGTGGATACTCAGCACACATGTCCTGTTCCCAGCAGTATGCCTCCACTGTACAGTGCGAGAAAGCAGACCTGCGTTCCCTCAGAGAAATGCGATTCTCTGCAGAGAATCTCACTCAGGGGCAGAAGTGCCCCGCCTCTGCTTGATCTCCGCGTGCAGCCACGAACGTGCATAGTCCCAGTGCCGCTCGGCTGTGGCATGGGAGATGTTGAGGGCCTCGGCCGCCTGTTGTATGGTCAGCCCACCGAAGTACCGCAGTTTGACGAGCTCCGCCTTGAGCTTGTCTGTCTTGGCGAACTTGGCCAGGGCCTCATCCAAGGCAATCAGGCCGTCGGCGGTCCGCTCTTCCGGCCCTGCAGTCACGGCCTCGTCCAGATCGAGGCGTTGCAGCCCTCCGCCGCACCGGATCGTCTGCTTGCGTCGAGCAGTCTCGACGAGGATCCGCCGCATCGCCTCCGCAGCAGCAGCAAAGAAGTGACCACGACTGTTCCAACTCTGCGGCTCATCACCGATCAACCGGAGATAGGCCTCATGGACCAGTGCTGTTGCCTGAAGGGTCTGACCGGGGGCTTCGTGGGAGAGCTTCTGGGCGGCCAGGAGACGGAGCTCTTCGTACACCAGGGGCAGGAGTTCGTCTGTAGCCTTGGCGTCCCCCCGCTCGATCGCGCTCAAGATACGCGTCACGTCGCTCATGGCGACTCCCTGCGGTCTCCTCCCTCGGCACCTCGTACTCTGCGGGAAATGGAGCCAGATGTCAAGGCTTCGCGGTGTCAGAACCCGCGCTCACTGCGGTCCAATTCGATAGAAAGACCCTCCTACAGGTTCCCTGGGCCCGGAGTCCGTTCTGGCGGTCAGTCGGACATCCACGGGCCCCGCGTCTCGCCTGTGCGCAGACCGGACGGCGGCAGCCAGAATCCCGTCTGGCCATGGGCCTTCCTGTGTTCCAGGATGATCTGGACCGCGGTGTCTGGGTCGTCGGCCACGGTGAAGACCTTGAGATCGGGCGGGGAGATGTAGCCGTACTCGTCCAGGACCTTGGTCTGCATCCAGTCGATCAGGCCCTGCCAGAAGGCACTGCCCACGAGGACCACGGGGAACGAGGCCTGTTTGAGGGTCTGGATCAGGACCAGGGCCTCGGTGAACTCATCGAGGGTCCCGTACCCGCCTGGGAATACGATGAATCCATGGGCGTACTTGAGGAACATGACCTTGCGGCAGAAGAAGTACCGGAAGTGCAGCGCCATGTTCTGGAAGGAGTTCGGGGTCTGTTCGTGGGGCAGCTCGATATTCAGCCCGATGCTGGTCGCGCCGGCCCGGGCAGCCCCCTTGTTGGCGGCCTCCATGATCCCCCCGCCCCCGCCCGTGATCACGGCGAACCCTGCGGCCCCGAGCTGGAAGGCCGTCTCCTCGGCCATCGCGTAGTACCGGTCCTTGGGGTTGGTCCTTGCCGAGCCGAACAGGGTCACCGCAGGTCCTACTGCGCCGAGTTCCTGAAACCCCTCAGTGAACTCGGCCATGATGCGAAAGAGCCTCCAGAGGTCCTGCACGGGTTTGTCTGCAATCGGGTAGTCCACGAGCGGTCTCCTACATCAAAGAGGGGTGTTTCAAGGCCGGGCAGTGCTGTGCGATCGGGCACTGGGTGCAGTTGGGCTTCTTGGCCTGACACACGGCCCTTCCATGGCTGATGATCAGGTGGCTGAACGGGGTCCAGTCCTCCTGCGGCACGATCGCCTGGAGGTCGAACTCCAGCTTGACCGGGTCGCTGTGCGAGGACAGGCCCAGGCGTCTGGACAGGCGGATCACGTGGGTGTCGCAGGTGATGCCCGGCATGCCAAAGGCGTCGCCCAACACGCAGTTGGCGGTCTTGCGGCCCACGCCCGGCAAGGTCAGAAGGTCGTCCATGTTGCCCGGGACCCGGCCGCCGAAGGCCTCCACGATCCTGCGGCAAGCCCCCTGGATGTGGGCGGCCTTGTTGCGGTAGAACCCGGTGCTCCGGATGTCTTGCTCGATCTGTCCGAGGTCGGCCTCGGCCCAGTGCCTGGCCGTGCGGTACTTCTTGAACAGGGCCGGAGTCACCTGATTGACCCGGGCGTCCGTGCACTGGGCGGACAGGATCGTGGCCACCAGGAGCTCAAGGGGGTTGACGAACTCCAGGGCGATCCGGGCGTCGGGATAGGCCTTTCGCAGCACGGGCAGGATCCGCCTGACCCTCTGGGCCGCCTCCTTGGGATCCGCCTTGAACACGGCCTTCTTCCGCGGACCCATCAGGCCTGCCCTCCGGGCAGGTCCTGGAGCAGGTCCAGGAGTCTGGACTTGTCGAAGATCCCGCGGAGCACCACGGCCGGCCTGCCGGCGATCAGGAGGATCGTGACAGGCACGTTGCCTGCCTCGCCGTAGACCTGTTTGAAGTCCCGGGTGGCCGGGGAGTCGAACGACGTGGTGTCGGCCAGGATCGCCAGCACGCCCTTCTGATCCATCAGGTCCACGATCTGCCCGTCTTGGTAGACCCGTCTGTCCACGACCTTGCAGTTGGTGCACCAGTCCGCCGTGAACTTCAGGAGCACCGGTTGTCCCTTGGCCTTGGCCTGCTCCACAAGCCGGGCATCATAGGCCTCCCATGCGATCACGGGGCCGGCGGGGGCCCTGCCGGGCAACAGGGCCAGGCCGGTTGCCACGGCGAGGAGCACGGCCGCCAAACGGATGGTCCATCTGCGGAGCGGGGGCGTGGCCGCGTCCACCCACTGGCCCCACATCCAGACACAGAAGCTGAAGACCACGCCATAGACCAGGAGATCGATGAGCCGGTCCTTGGGCAGGGCCGCAAGGGTCAGCTTCACGGCGATGAGCAGCAGGAGGAACCCGCAGGACTTCTTGAAGACCTCCATCCACCTGCCCGGTTTGGGGACCCGGTCCAGCAGGCCGGGCACAAGGATAAGCACGGCATAGGGCAGGGCCATGCCGAGGCCCATCAGGACAAGGCTCAGACCGCTGACCGCCCAGGGCTGGGTCTGGGCCCAGACGAGTACGAATCCCAGCAGGGCCCCGCTGCACGGTATGCTTAGCACGGCGGCGGAGAAGCCCGTGCCGAACGATCCGGCCAGGCTCGATCCGGCAGGCCCGCGACCCGTGGCCGAGGCGGGCAGGGTCAGGGGGGCCACGTCGAGCATGACCAGGGCAAACAGCACGATGCCCAGGAACAGGGCCATGACCGCTGCGGGATAGCGGAACAGGCTGTTCAGGTCAAGGGCCATGCCAAAGGCCCGGTTCAGGACCGCGGACAGCACTGCGAAGGCCGCGAAGAATGCCACGATCCCCAGGCAGAAGGCGGCCCCGGACGCGAGCCGGGCCCTGGCCGACTGCTGCGACTGCTTGACCAGTCGCAGGATGATCAGGGGGATCACGGGCAGGACACAGGGCATGAGGTTGATGGACAGGCCCGCCAGCACAGCCAGCAGGAGATACCCTACGGGGTGGCCCCACGGGGTCGCCTGCAAGGCCTTGTCCGCAGACCCGCCGGCCCCGGCTGGAGGGGCCTGCAGGACCAGCCCGTAGGCGGCCTTGGGATCAAAGGGGATCCGGATCGCCTCGGAAAAAGGCGCAAGACAAACCTGGCTGGTGCAGGCCAGTCCCGAGATCTGGACCCGGACGTCCACAGGCCCGTCGCCTGGGGCGGTCCCAGTCAGGGGAAGGAAGACCTGGAAGTCGCCGGCGTAGACCTCCACCTCCTGGCCCAGACCCGGGTCCAGGAAGGTCTGCGCCTGGGGGAAGACCGGTTCTCCAAAGGTCAGGCCCGGACCAGAGGCCTTGACCTGCAGTTGCATGCCGGGTGCGGGGGCCGTGTCGCTGCGGGCGTAGAAGTGCAGGTCCTGGGTGCCCTGGAAGAAAACGCCCAATCCGGTCCGGTCGCCCATGCGGGCCCACGCGGCATGGGCCCGCGAGGACTCTGCCTGGTAGCGGGCCAACTCGACGGAGTTGGGCTCGGCGGCCGCCAGGGCCAGACCCGATCCCAGCCAGATGAGGGTGCGTGCGATCACTGCAAAGGTCTTTCTCATGGTCAAGGCAGCCCGCAAAGGGACCTCTACTCAGGGGCTGACTCCGCGGACCGCATCGGGTCAAATCTGTCCCTTGGCCTGTTCCGCGGCCAGAAGGCCGGTCACCGTGGGCTTGTCGAGGGTGCCCCCTGCCAGCAAGAGCTTGACCTCCTCCGCGTCCAGGGTCTCGTACTTGAGCAGGGCCTTGGCGATCCGCTCGAGGTTCTCTCGGTTGGTCTCGATCAGGACCTTGGTCCCTTGATAGGCCTCCTCGGTGATGGCCCTGATCTCGGCGTCGATCACCTCTGCGGTCTTCTCGGAATACTCCTTCTCGGTGGGCAGGCCGTAGATCAGGTCCCGGCCCCCCGCCTCGCGGTCGTAGCTGATGGGCCCCAGCCTCTCGCTCATGCCCCAGGTCAGGATCATCTGCTTGGCGATCCGCGTGGCCTGCTCGATGTCGGCCTGGGCCCCGCTGGAGAGGTCCCCGCATGCGAGTTCCTCTGCGATGCGGCCCCCGTAGCAGACCTGGAGCAGGGCCCGGCAATACTTCCGGGTGAAGGTGGTGCGATCCCTCTCGGGCAGGGCGAAGGTGGCCCCGCCCATGGGCCCCCTGGGGATGATGCTGACCTTGTGCAGCGGGTCCGCGTCCGGCAGCAGGGACTGGACCAGGGCGTGCCCCGCCTCATGGTACGCGGTCATCTCCTTGTCCTTCTGGTCGATGACCCGGCTCTTCTTGGCCCGGCCCCACCGGACCTTGTCGCGGGCCTCCTCGAGATCGGCGGTGTCGACGGCGTCCTTGTTGGCCATGGTGGCGGCCAGGGCCGCCTCGTTGATGATGGCGGCCAGGTCCGCCCCACTGAACATGGGTGTTGCGCGGGCGAGGCGCTCCAGATCCGCATGGGGGCCGAGCTTGACCTTCTTGGCGTGGACGCGAAGGATCTCCAGCCTGCCCTTGATGTCCGGCAGGGGCACGACCACCTGGCGGTCGAATCGGCCGGGCCGGGTCAGGGCGTGGTCCAGGATGTCCGCCCGGTTGGTCGCTGCGATCACGATGACCTGGTCATTCGTGTCGAATCCGTCCATCTCGACCAGGATGGCGTTCAGGGTCTGCTCCCGCTCGTCGTGGCCGCCGCCCACGAAGCTGGGGCCTCGCTTGCGCCCGATCGCGTCGATCTCGTCCAGGAAGATGATGCAGGGCGAGTTGTCCTTGGCCTGTTTGAACAGGTCCCGGACCCTGGACGCGCCCACGCCCACGAACATCTCCACGAAGTCGCTGCCCGAGATGCTGAAGAACGGCACATCCGCTTCGCCGGCAATGGCCTTGGCCAGCAGGGTCTTGCCGCACCCCGGGGGCCCGACCAGCAGGACCCCTCGCGGGATCCGGCCGCCCAGGCGCTGGAACTTCTGCGGGTTCTTCAGAAACTCGATGATCTCGGCGACCTCGTCCTTGGCCTCCTCGATGCCAGCCACGTCCTTGAAGGTGACCTTGACCTTGTCCTTGCCGTGCAGGCGGTGGCGGCTGCGTCCGAAGGACATGAGCATGCCGCCCGGTCCGCTGCGGAGGTTTCGGGCGAACAGGAAGTAGAACAGCCCGACCAGGACCGCCAGGGGGAAGATGTAGTTCATGAAGAACTGAAGCCAGAACTGCTCCGGCTCGAAGTCGTGCGGGGTGGCGGCGTTGGGGTCGTTCAAGGCCTCGGTCAGCAGGTCCTTTCCCGTGTCCGGCATGTAGTTGACCCGGAAGGTGCTGCCCGGCTTGCGGCCCTCGACCTCGGCGTCCGCCTTGAACTTGCCCGTGATCTCCGTGTGTCCGATGAGGATCTTCTCGACCTTCCCCTCCTTGAGAAACCGGAGCAGATCACTGAAGCCGATCTCCTTGGCGGTCATGGCCGGCTTGAGCAGGGACATGCCCAGCAGGACCAGAGCCAGGACGGCCAGGTACCCGAAGGGCCCCTTGCGCTGGTCTATGAGCGGCTTCTTGGGCGTCCGTGGCCCTCGCCTGGAGGATCTGTCGTAGTCGTTTTGGGTGTTGCCCATGGTCGTTCCCGTGGGGAGGTCTACCAGGTCGTCTCCATGGCCCGGACGATCCGCTCCGCGAGCCGGTTGGCCGCCAGCTTGGAGGCGTAGAGCGACCCCTGCTGCATGAAGTCACTATACGTGGCCGAGGCCGTGACGGTTTGGCTGTTGAGGAGGAGTTCGCTCGAGCGAAGGTCCTTCCAGTTGACCACGGCCGTGATCTGCATCTCCTTCTCCATCGCAGACCCGGTCTGCCTCTCGAGGGTGATCACGGACTCGTTGATGGACAGGATCTGGCCGCTGATCAGGGAGTCCGCCCGATCCGGGTCCGACACGATCTTGTAGGGCGTGTCCGACTCGATCCGCTTGGCCAGGGCTGTGGACAGATCGTACTCCACATCCCGGCGGAAGGTCCGGTTGTCGAACATCTGCAGGCACAGGGTCCGAATGCCCGAGGGGAACAGGGATTCTCCGGAATACCCCGCGCAGCTCCGGCAGCCCGGTGTGCCGCAGCATAGCCCCAGGGCCAGGGCCGTTACCCCCATCCAGCGGATCCGGGCCGTCACAGGGATTGTCGCGGGGATCTGGGGCATGGGCTAGGGGTCCTTGGTGGGCGCGGGCGACTGGGCAAGGAGCGACTCGCGGGCAAGCTGCGCAGCCTGCGTGTCGGGCCAGGAGCGGACGACCATGTCGTAGTAGAGACGGGCCGCTTGGTCGCGGCCGGTCCGCTGGTAGTATCGGGCTATGCCGAGCTGCTTATGGGCCATGTCCTGATCGATCTGTTGGACGATCCGGTCCACATCAATCTGGTTGGCGTCCTGGGGATACAGGTCTTTGAACCTCAGATAGTAGGTCCGGGCCTCGGTCAGGTTCGCCCCATCGTACAGGGGTCGCCTGTGGGGCGGGTGCCGGTTGTAGGCCGCGAGCTTGTTCTCTGCCATGCCCAGGAGGGCATCTCTACCCAGGGGGCCTGTGCCCCACACGGCGGCAATCTCCCTCCATCTGAGGCAGGCCTCCTCGTGCTTGCCCTGGCGCTCGTACATGTGGGCCACGGCCACGGCCGCCCGGACCCCGAGGCCATTGGGGTCGTCCAACCCGACCTCCTCACTGACCTTGTCGAGGATCGCCATGCCCTGCTCGGTCCCCCTGACCTTGTACACGATCAGGTCCAAGGTCACCGGCCCTTCCAAGAAGCCGGTGCCGATCTGGAACAGCCTGGTCAGGGCCAGGGTGCGCAGCTCGCTCTCGGGATAGTCGTCCACCACCTTCTGGAAGGCCCTGGCCGCTGCTTGGTTCCTGTGCCTGGCAAGGTGAACCTCACCCAGGGCAAAGAGGCGCAGGTCAAAGGCGGCGATCTGGGGCAGGTCCTTCTTGAGCTGGTCGAACGCAGCACGGACCGCTTCATGCTGGCCTTGGTCCGTCTGTGCCTGGATGGACTTCACTGCGCTCAGGAGGCTGTCCCTCTGCAGTGTGGTCAGGGGTTGGCGTGCGGGCTTCATCGCCTCCGCACGCCCTGGGGGCGCGGAGGCGCAACCCGCCAAGATCCCCAGGAAGACAGTCCCCATGATCCGCAAGATCCCTTGCATGCGACTCCTGTGCCCCACTGCGGGTCCCGTGCATCTGGATACCCGACAAGCCGGTCATTATACCCTTGGCTGCACGCAATGCAAATGCGCATTGCCGGCCGCGCCCGGGCATTTCCCGGCCCAGGTGCGCAGGCCGGGTCTGGTGGCAGGACGTGGCCCTGCCCCACCGGGGTCTATGTCCCCTCGACCGGCGGCGGAGTCGGGGGATGCGGGGCCTGGGCATCCTGGCCTGGGGATCGGCCGATCGCGCCCCGTCGCCTCAGCACGGCCTGTCTGAGGAGGTACTCGATCTGCCCGTTGACACTCCTCAGTTCGTCCTGGGCCCAGGCCTCCAGCTCGGCCCACAGGGCCGGGTCGATTCGCAGTAGGAACGGCTTTCGCGGTGCCATCTGGGGCGATCAACTGTAAAGGGTGCCGGTATTGACCACAGGATGGACCTCGGACTCGCCGCAGAGGACCACCATCAGGTTGCTGACCATGGCCGCCCTGCGATCGTCGTCCAGTTGGACCACGTGCTTGTCGGCCAGTTCCGTCAGGGCCATGTCCACCATGCTCACTGCGCCGTGCACGATCTTCTGCCGCGCTGCGATCACGGCCTCGGCCTGCTGTCTGCGGAGCATGGCCTGCGCGATCTCCGGGGCATAGGCCAGGTGGGTCAGGCGGGCCTCCTCCACAATGACGCCGGCCTTGGCCAGGCGTTCCTGGAGCTCCTTGCGGAGGGCCTGGGAGACCTCCTCCACCCCGCTGCGCAGGGTGATCTCGTTCTCCTCCCCGTGGTCATAGGCGTAACTACTGGCCAGGTGGCGGAGGGCAGACTCGCTCTGGGTCTCCACGTACTTGACATAGTCATCCACGTCGAACGTGGCCTGCGCGGTGTCCTGGACCCTCCAGATCACGATGGCGCCGATCTCCACGGGGTTTCCCCCCTTGTCATTGACCTTGAGCTTCTCCCCGTTCAGTGTCCTGGCCCGCAGCGAGATCTTGTGTCGCCGCGGCGCCTTGGGGCCCTGCGACATGGCCACGGCCTTGGCTGCGCCGGGCTTGCCTTGCTCGGCCATCTGGGCCATCTGGGCCATGGCCACTGCGCCGAACTGCCGTGGGCCGTTGGAGTAGAACGGGTTGCCCCAGTGAAACCCGCTGTCCCGCACGGTCCCCTTGTACTCGCCGAACAGGATCAGCACCCTGGCCTCATTGGGCTGAATGGTGAAGAAACCCGGGAGCATGAGGATCCCAAGGAACCCCATGACCAGAGCGAGGATGAACAGACCCCACAGCGGCTCGCCTGTGCCCCCTCGCCCTGCCCCGATC
>JAGOQT010000443.1 GCA_018007255.1 Phycisphaerae bacterium
AGATGGTTATAAGAGACAGGGCATGGGCAGGGGCGTCCACGATGACCCAGCACTCGGACTTGGGCTGTCCGTGCCCCAGTCTCCTGCAGGCCTGTGCGTCCGGGTGCACCTGTACGCTGAGCCAGTCCTGGGCGTCCAGGAACTTGATAAGCAGGGGGAACGGCGATGGGAGATCCGGCCTGCCCGCGATAGGCTGGCCATGCCTTTGCATGACCCCTGCCAGGGTCTGGCCGGCCAGGGTCCCGTTGGTGATCACGGACTGGTCGCCCGGCAGGTCCGCCAGCTCCCAGCTCTCGCCGATCGTCTGCCCCTCTGGCAGGTCCTTGCCGAAGACCTCCCTGAGTCTGTGGCCGCCCCAGATCCTGGGCTTGTAGATCGGCCTGAACTTGAGCGGATACCACCTCATGGCGGGCATTGTAGCGGCCCTGGACCTGCGGGCCAACAGACAACACGCAGGCGCGTCGCCCTCCACTTGGTCGCTGCGCCCTGGCCGGGGGATGGCCCGGACCAAAGGGGCGGCCGCCTCTTACTTGCCGAAGGCCAGGACTGCGAAGGCCAGTACGGCCAGGGCGATGGCGATGTACGCCGCAGGGCCGAGGACCTCGCCCAGGAGCAGGAATCCCATGATGTTGACGACCACAATCGAGACCGCGCCGAACAGGGCCATGGTCTTGCCGATGGGTAGGGCGGAGAACACGTAGAGCTGGCCGACTGTGGCCACTTGGCGGCTCAGGAAGTAGATCAGAAACCACCCGCTCAGGAACGTGGACACGGCCAGGGGTTTGTGCCGCATGTGGGCCCGGGCGAACAGGTCTCCGGCGGTGAAGAGCAGTTGCGTCCCTACAAGCACGAACACAGGGGATTTCATGAAAGGCACGGTGAGTTGGTCCTCCTTGGGAGACCGGTCAGTAGAGCTGGTTGAGAACCCTTGCGACAACCTCTCTGCCCACGGGCACCGCCCACTGGCCGTCTGGGCAGTGGACCTGGCCGACGCGGCTGGTCAACACGAACCGAGGCCACATGTCCGTGGCCTTCTTGTCGTGGCCCAGCAGGCGCAGGACCTCCTCTGCTGGGATGTCAGAAGGGATGCGGGTGGGCACGCCGATCCTCTCCAGCAAGGCGACCACCCTGTGCAACCTGTCGTGTGTGCCCAGACCCATCTCGATCTCGATCCTGCCTGCGCAGACCATGCCGATGGCCACGGCCTCGCCGTGCAGCACCCGGTACCTGCTGGCGGACTCCACTGCGTGGCCGATCGTGTGGCCGTAGTTCAGCACGCGGCGGAGGTTCTGCTCCTGGGGATCCTGTTCCACCACGCGGCCCTTGATCCTGCAGTTCCTTTCCGCAATCGCCTCCAGGGCCGCCGGCTCCCGGCTGAGGATGGCGTCGAGATGGCCTTCAAGGGACTCGAAGAACCCCGCATCCGCGATGACTGCGTGTTTGACCGACTCCACCAGGCCTGCCCTGAACTGCCGCTCGTCGACCGTACGGTGGGTCTCCACGTCCATGTACACGGCCGCCGGGTGCCAGAACGTGCCCAGGGCGTTCTTGCTCACACTGGAGTCCACGCCCGTCTTGCCGCCTATGGCCGAGTCGGCCTGGGCCAGGGCCGTGGTCGGGACCTGCACCACGGGCACGCCCCTCTTGAAGATGGAGGCTGCAAAGGCCCCGATGTCCCCCACCGTGCCTCCGCCCAGGGCCAGGACCACGGTGTCTCGCCCGAGCTGGGCCTTGTCCATGGCCTCGACGATCGCGGCCACAGTCCGGACGTGCTTGGACTGCTCGCCAGGGGGGTCGATCACAAAGCAGGGCACGTTGCGACCGGCCGCGAGCCTGTCCAGGTGACCCGCCCTGGCCACGTTCCGGTCTGTGATCACGAATGGGGCCTGGTGGGGGAACTGGACGCCCACGGTCTCCGCTACGCAGGCCAGCAGACCGGTACCGATGCGGACCCTGTACGTCCGCTGTTCTTGGGCCGGCACGTGGATTGCCAGTTCAGGCATGGCGGAAGAGGATATCGGATCAACAGGGGGTTCGCAACAGGAGAGAGGACGCAGGATTGAAGCGGCCGATGAGGATCCCTCTAATCCCATGCGTAAAGTGCACTTAGGAAGGTGACCATCCTGCTCGAAGAGGGCGGCATGGATCTGGCCTTCCCCCGCCATCCGTCACAGCAGTCCTGCCCAAGGAGGGTCCCAATCGTGCGGTTCCAGGCCGTGTAAGGGGTTGACACCGGCACGCCAAATAGGGTACAAAGTAGATTATAGGACGGGGTACGCCATGTGGCTGGCCCGAGGAAAGAGGGGCTGGGTGCTCGGAGAAGAAGTAAGGTGTGATGAGCTTACACAGAATCGTTCCCCCGCATCGTCTCCGGTCCGTGTCAGGAGGACTCCATCCCGTTGGCCGTGATTCGTGAACACACGATATTGAACCAGGCAGACTTGAAAGGGCAACAGCCATGACGAAGAGAAGAATGGGGGTTCTGGTCTGTGTGGCCACGACCCTGGCTCTGGCATCCGCGGGCTATGCCAGGGTCGTGACTGTGAGCACGTTTGAAGGCACGCTGGAGGGATGGTGGCAGGATGCGGCCACGATCACGGTGGGCGCCACGGGGGCGACCGCAGGCAGCCAGGCGATGCAGGTCGATGCGGCCGGCGGGTGGAA
>JAGOQT010000444.1 GCA_018007255.1 Phycisphaerae bacterium
CTACGCAGAGATCGGCGAGGCCAGGGAGGGGGGCACCGAGGGGGAGTACTCCGCCATACTCTACGCAAGAGAGCGGTTTCGCGCGGATGCCTCAGGGACCTTCTGGCTCTCCAGTACCCCTGAGAGGGTCTCCAATGACTGGGGCAATGCCAATATCCGCGTCTGCACCTGGGGCCGGTTCGCCGACACGAAGACCGGCCAGGCCTTCTACCTCTTCAACACGCACCTGGACCACGTGTCCCAGCCCTCCAGGGACAAGGGCGTCCGCCTCATTGTCCGCAGGATCCAGGCCCGGGCCCATCCGGACCCCTTTGTCCTGACCGGGGATCTCAACGCAGGAGAGGACAATCCCGCGATCCGCTATCTCAAGGGTGTGGAAACGAACGAGGGTGTCGCCCCGATCACCCTGATCGACACCTTTCGGCTCCTCCACCCGGACGCGGCCCATGTGGGGACCTTCCACTCCTTCAAGGGGACCACTGCAGGCCCCAAGATCGACTTCATCCTGACCCCTGCGAGCACCCACGTCCTGGAGGCCACCATCCTGCACACCAACCGGGACGGGCGCTACCCCTCCGACCACTTCCCGGTCACGGCCCGGCTGGGGTTCCATCAGGCAGACACGCCGGGGAGGGGTTCATGACCCCGTGGCCTGCGCGCCCCGGGCGGGCATGAGGCTGCACTCGCAGGACTCCCCCAAACCTGCACCAGGTGGGTGCCATGGCCCGGACCTGTCGTTCCTGTGCGCGGGCCCTGCCCTGGTATGTGCGGGCACACGCATGTGCAGAAGACCACCTTCCATTGGGGTCCAGGCGGCAGGAGACCCCCACCTATTGCGTTTAAGGAATAGCCCCATCTTCTGCCCAGAATTCGGTTTCCGCCTTGCCAAAGGGCCCTGCACGTCGTATAGTAGGGGTATGAAGTCGCATCAGACCAAGCTGTCATGCTGGGCCATGGGCCGGGAGGACGACTATGAGCCTCCTCCCGACGATGATCCTCTACCTAGCAGTAGGTTGCGGCGAGTGGTATCTCGCCTTGCGGCGCACCTTGGCGTGCGCCCGTGGGGAGAGGGTCTTGCTCGTTGTCATTGTGTTTATCGAAAATCTCTTGGGATTGTGGGTACTGTCCAATTTCATCCGGACTAACAACTGGTTCCTGGCGCTGAGCTACTCCGCCGGGGCGGCCGCCGGCGCGCTGATCGTGGCCATGAAGACCCCGCAAGCCTCGCCCTCGGCCCCCACGCCGTCCCTCCCTGATCCGCCCAGGCCCCTCGCACAGGAGGCGGAAGGCCCTGTCTGCGATCGTGATCCCCTCGTGTCCTGTGAGGTGAGTGCTTGTGGGCAGTTGTCTACGCCCGTGTGCTAGCCCGTCCTGTTCCACAGGGTGTGGAGCGGTCCCGACCGGACGGCCGGGTGCCGGGGGCGGCGAGACGCAAATCACTGGGTCACGGTGACCGGCGGGGGAACTCACGGCCGGCCGGGCCCGTGTCGTTGGCGGTCTCGCTGAGCACGAGGCTCAGATACATGAATGCACCGAGGGACTTCTGGTCGTTGGTCACGACAGGGACATTCACGTAGTAGTCGTAGAAACCGCCGTCCCCCCCGAGACTGCCGACCCGCACGGTGCCGCGGATGTCCATGCGGTCGCCGGGCAGGAGGTCGACCCGGTGATTGAGAACGCCCCTCGCGGCCCGCAACGCGTGCTCGCGATACTCGGGTCCCAGCCAGCCCCGCTGTGCCCCCCTTGCCATGGCGTATGCGAACATGAGTGAACACGACGTCTCCGGGTAGTTCTTCGGGGCATGGGGCTTGTCCAGGATCTGGTACCACATCGCGGTGTCCCGGTCCTGAAACCGCAAGAGGCTCTGGCACAACGACTGGAAGATCGGCAGGATCTCCTTGCGGCCGGAGTCGTCTGCAGGCAGCCAATCCAATACATCGGCCAGGGCCATGAGGTACCAGCCCAGGGCCCGGCCCCAGAACTCGGGAGAGGCGCCGGTCTGTGGGTTGGCCCAGGGGCGGCTCTTGGTCTCGTCCCAGCCGTGATAGCACAGCCCCGTGTTGGGGTCGTGGGTGTGCTTGTAGACGAGGGTGATCTGCCGGACCGCTTCATCGAAGTACTTCGGCTGGCCGGTCCTGACGCCGAACTGGACCGCATACACGTCGGCCATGTAGATCCCGTCCAACCACATCTGATTCGGATACGTGGACCGGTGCCAGTAGCCGCCGTCGCTGGTCCGCGGCTGCTTCTCCAGTTGTGTTGCGACGTACTGGGCCGCCTGGAGGTACTTCTTCTCCCCGGTTCGCTCATACATCCAGAGGAGTGTCGGGGCGGGCCGGATCCGGTCCAGACTGAACAGCGTGAAGGGGTAGGCCTTGGGATCCAGGCCTCCGTCCGCCGTGACGAAGCGATCGAGGTACCGCCGGATGTAGGTGAAATCGTCCTCCCGTCCGGTCCGCGTGGCAATCGAGTAGAGGGCGTCGATGATCATCCCCTCCGTGTAGTTCCAGTTGCCCAGGCGGGTCGCGTCGGGCCACAGCGATCGGATCGACCGGGCGATGCGGATCGACCACGCGTACAGGGCGTCGCGATCCGCCTGGGTGACGGTCTTGAAGCGGCGCTCCTCTCCGGTCCGGACCCCCGCCCCGGTGACCGCATCGACCCGCCAGGAGTAGGCCTTGCC
>JAGOQT010000091.1 GCA_018007255.1 Phycisphaerae bacterium
TTCGAGCGGGCCCTGCCCCTGCTGCGGGTCCTGGGCGCAAAGGTGGAGCTGGTCGGCCCCGCGGGTGCGGGGCAGACCTGCAAGGCCATCAACCAGTTGTTCTGCGCCCTGCACACCCTGGCCTGCTGCGAGGGCATTGCCCTGGCCCGTAAGGCCGGGCTGAGCCCGTCGGTGATGGTGGACATGATCTCCTCGGGTGCAGGTGCATCGTGGGCCCTGCAGAACCTCGGCCCCAAGATCCTCGCGAACGACATTCGGCCCGGATTCATGATCGACTTGCTGTGCAAGGACCTGCGGTACACCATGGAGCTGGCCCACGACGGGGGCCAACCTTTGGTCGGGACCTCCCTGGCCCAGCAGCTCTTTGCCGAGGCCCAGGACATGGGCCTCGGGCGCGAGGGGACCCAGGCCCTGTGCAGGGTGATCGACTCGCTTGGCAAGGGGCACGACAGATCGGTATAATGGGCGGCCATGAGACTACCCAAGCTGGACAGACCGGATCAATACACAGGCCTGTATGTGTTCGACTTCGGCGACCACGCGGGCGTTGGGTTCACTGCGCAGGAGGTGGCGGAGCTCCTCGAGTCCGAGCGGTACAAGGAGGGCAAGGTCTACAAGATCCACCAGGCCTATCCGGACGGCAGGCTCGAGCTGAAGGGGGTACCCGCCCAGACCTTCCAACTCGAGGCGGGGATGTTCTTCCATGCCGCCAGCGAGGTCCAGGCCCGCGACGACTATGGGCGGCTTGTAGGCCTGGCCGTGACGAGCCGTCCGCCGTGCAAGGCCAAGGTCCACCTGGCCCGGTATGCGGACGATGTCTATGTGACGGCGGTCATCTATCCGGCCGAGTATGACGACGAGGTCAGTTCATGGCTCCTGAAGGCCGGGTACCGCACGGCTGGGGCCGCTGAGGGCGGGGTGGAGGCCGTGCGCCGCTACTACGAACGGGCCCCACAGGTCCTGGATCGCCACCAACTCTACGGTGAACCGGCCATCGAGAGCCGCACTGGGGCGGACCTGCTCGCCGGTCTCCGGATGGCCGTGCAGCGCTGAGGGGGATGCGTGGGTGCCATGGCCTTCAGACGAGGATACAGGGGTTGGGTCGCCGGCTGGCTCCTGGCTGGCCTTCGCAGGCCCAGGGTCAGGGCTACTGACCTGGCCCAGGCTGAGTTCAAGACCAGCACCCAGCGACTAGGCGTTCGATTCACGGACCGAGTCCGGGACGTGTTCCGGTTCAGGTGGATCAGGCGGACCCCCTGATCCCGCGAGGATCTGTGCAATGCGATACGGTAAGATCGCAGCGACGTTCCTGGGCATCGCCGGCGCTACGATCGCCTGCATGGTCGTCCTCCAGCCCGGCTGAAACAGCCCCATTGCGGTCCTTGCAGGGCCGCTGATACTGCTGTCCTTCCCGCTGGCCCTGATCTTCGGGATCGTCGGGATCATCCGAGATCAGCGGAAGCTGGTTGCCGTGCTGGCGGCCCTGGTGGCAGGGGCGTTCGTCCTGTTTCTCTTCCTCTCCATGTCCTGAGGCGCGATCGGAGTACGCCCTTGGGGACCGTATCGGACTGGACTACGGGGAGGGGGACGAGCCCTTCTGTGCGGCAGGATAGCCCTCCGGCGCGGCCATGAACTTGTAGCCCCCCACGTCCGTGAAGAAGATGTGGTCGCGATGGGTCTCGAGCCACTTGCGCCACTGCTGGGGCGTCTCGAATGACACCTCGGTGTATCGCCTGAGCAGCGTCTTGGCCGTCCCTGCCCGCGAGGGGTCATCCAGAAATGCGATCAGGCGTTCGAGCGTCTGCACCGTTCGGTTAGATTCCATGCCGAGTGCCTTGAGCTCCTCGTCCACGCGGAAGACCTTGTCGCGGTAGACCCATTCCAGGTTGGTCCGGTAGTACCGGGTCAGTCCGTTGGGGTCAGAGTTGAATCGCTCGTAGAGTTCTTGGGGGAACTGGCTCAGGAAGAACTCCTTGCGATCCTCCAAGATCCTGTTGATGATCCCGGCCAGTCGCGGGGCGCTGAGGCGGTCAGTGGAGCGGATGTGAACCAGGGGCATCTTGCCGTCAAACCGACGGATGTAGTGGACGCAGTTGATGAACAGGTTCCTGCCGGCCTCGGTCATCTGCGTCGGGGGTGCAGAATAACCCCACTGCAGGAAGTTGCCCTGTCGGCCGATGCCCACGGCGCCATACTCCTTGCCGTCGTTGAAGCCCACGGCCAGGACCTCGGAATCGGGTGAGTCCGTGAAGCCATAGGAGCGGGAGACCACGCCGCCATAGGTCTTGTCCGTGCGTTGTACCCGCCAGACCTTGATCCGGTCCGGCAGCTTGCCGGGCCCCAAGTACGTCTCGCGGTAGTTGTCCGGCGTCTCCCAGTACTCAGACTGGGGCTGGACCGCAAACGGGGTGCGGTAGACTTCATGGTCAAGCGGCCCAACATGGGCCGCATCTCCCAGGCAGTTTCACAAATAGCCCGTCTTGAGGTTCAGGGAGCCACAGATGAGTGCGCCGACCACCCCAACGGTGATGACCGGTCGCGAGAAGCCCCTGGTCAGGGCCAGCCTGGGGGCCTTGAACCCGTCGCCATCGTAGTCCAGGATGGTCACGTCGAACCCCTGTGCATCCCGTTCCTTGAAGGCCTTTAGGTCACCGGTCTTGACTGTGCCGAAGTGCTTGGCGAGAAACCGGACGAAGTCCCGCTCCCTCTCAGATCCGGGATGGCCTGCATACAGGATGTGGAGGGCCTTTCCGGCGTCCGCCACCATGGGGTCTGCTTGTACCGGGGTTGAGTCCGTCCCCTGGCTCGCCGGAGCGGTGGAGGCGGCCTCGGAGGAGGGGGCTTGCCTGTCTCGCTTGGCACAGCCTGGGCTCAAACACACTGTCAGCAACACGGCCATCCTTGCCGCTGCTGTGACGCCCCTTGTCTCGATGCAGGCAACCATTCAGCGTCCCCCCTGCGGAATCGCCAAGCACCTTGCAGAGTACCAGCCTGATTGGCCCTAGTCAAGCATCATTCTGTAACCAGACTTGACTTGTCTGGGTCCATATGCTAGGCAGGGGTGTATGAAGTCGACGCCTCCCACTGAAAAGGGGTGGTATGGCAGGCCGTTCTTGGCCTGCGTGGTGGGATGCACCCTGCTCTGGCCTCTGTGCCAGGCCACGTCCGCGCAGGGGCAAGAATCTCCCCTTGGCGACCTGAGGATCGAGGGGTCGCACATCAAGAAGCTGGTCCTCGAGGGCGGGGACGCCCCCCACACCGAGGACCTGACCGACCCGAACGCCAATGTGAGGTTCCCTGTTGGGACCTACGAGGTCAAGCGGATCGAGCTGCAGGGCGGGTACACATCCTCAGCGGCGGGCCTCGGCGCGTTGAAGAGGATCGCGGTCATGGAGGACACGCCGGACGTCCTGAAGGTCGGCGGGCCCCTGAGGCAAGAGATCAAGGTCAGTCGTCAGGGTCGCATGCTCGTCCTGGACTACCAGCTCCTGGGGGGCGGCGGCGAGAGATACGTGGACACGTCCAGACGCAACCCTCCTCGCTTCACGGTCTTCAGGGGGGAGACTGCGATTGCCTCCGGGCAGTTCGCGTTTGGCTGAGGCGGCTCCTGCTCGTACTCGTGGCGAGTACCCCCAAACGTGTTCGGGAGTCTGAGGATCGTCCCCTCTGCGGACCTCGGAGGGGTCGGACCCGCCCAAGGCCAGGCCTCTGTGTACAACTGGTCCTGGACCTACTCCGCGCAGGGCCTTCTCCTGTGGCTGGTGCTGGCCCTTGCGATCGTGTTGCCCAAGTCCAATCGTGACCGCCGGATCCTGTGGATCCTGGTGCCGGTCCTGGTGTCTGCTGCGTGTTGGACGGTGTTCAAGCGGATCATCGGGGCTACGTCCTCGGATGCGTACCCTCTCGATGCGTTGATGTACTCCGTGTTGGTCGGTCTGGCCGTGCTCTGGCTCGTTGCGCCGGGGCTCAGCCGCACCCGGGGCATGGCCCGGTTCCTGGGGGCTCTGGGCATACTGGCCGCGGTGGCGTACGTGGCCTGCCTGTCCTATGGCATCGGGCTGGCAAGGGGCATGCGGGCGTTGGTGATCATGCCCATCGTCCTGGGCCTGGCCCTCCTCGTGGCGATGGCGGGCGCAGCCTGGCAGGGCAGACGGCGGGGGGGCCCTGTTCGGTTCATGCTGACCCTGGCCGTGTGGACCGTGGCGGGCGGCCTGGCGGTCCTGTGTGGATACTTCCTGGTCATGACCGGACTCGCTTCTCGACTGTCGGGCGAGGACCTCATGCGCGTGCTTCCCCAGGTCCTCCTTATGGGTCTGATCCTGGGCGCGTTCCTCTATGTCCTCAACCTGCCCTTCATGGTCCTGGGTTTCACGAGCCCCTTCTTCCGCGAGCGGTTGTACGCATGTCTTGGACTGAGACCGGTGCACAACGGGCCTGCGGCGTCGGACCTCCCAGGGTCAGCGTCTGGCGCGGATATAGGCCAGGGCGACCAGGGCCCCGACCAGGTTTGAGCACAGGTCGAGCGAGGTGTTCAGGTAGCCCCCGACCCCGGACTGGGGGACGATGACCGTGACTGCGAACTCCACGATCTCGTTGAACGCCCCCACGCCCAGTCCGGCCATGACCACGACGACCGAGATGGCGACAGGCCGGCTCCACGGCCTTGGGAGCACGGGCCGGATCAGGTCGGCCATCACCAGCGTGGCCACGCCGAAACCCCAGACATGGACCACTTGGTCGAATCGCAGGATCGGATAGGTCTGCGAGAGCGGGATCAGGATCACGTCGTACAACCGACCGTCACCGACCACGATCCCGCCTCCGGCCAGGTGCAGGCCCGCCCAGATCGTCAGGCCCACCAAGGTGTCCAGGCCATAGCAGACCTTGTTCCGTGTGGAGGCAATCAGGCAGAGGAACACCACGATCACGCCCACGTAGAGCATGAACTCGTAGTTGCGCCGCACCACGAACAGGGTCCCGAATCCGAGGATCAGGGCCAGGTTCACGGCCAGCAGGATCAGGTGGTCCCGTCTGATTGCAGTCCCCATGGTTCCGTCTGTGCGAGAACGGCAGTTCGTCCACAGCCTATCACACGGTCCATGGATCGGCAAGGGCGCGTGCCCAGCCTGAAGACCGACGTGCCCGGCAGGGAGGCCAGCCGGGCACCTTGTCCACCACGAGCAGGTACCCGTCCGGTACGGGCGGTGGCTCGAACTCGTCCTCAGTCACGGGGAGATTCCAGTCAAAATCGCGTAGCAGGATCTGGCTGCTCATCCGGC
The DNA here is from genome assembly GCA_018007255.1 of Phycisphaerae bacterium. Taxonomy (GTDB): domain Bacteria; phylum Planctomycetota; class Phycisphaerae; order Sedimentisphaerales; family Anaerobacaceae; genus DTPU01. Next base: position 5,280 of record JAGOQT010000091.1, read on the forward strand.
CTGCTCCGCCGGTGAGCCCACTTGCGACTGCCTCCACACGCACCGGCATGCGTGTCTTTGCATCCACCCAGAGCTTGGCATCCACCTGTGGGTCCGTGAGCCCCGCGCCTGTGCAGATTCGCATTGACTCGGGTGCCCGCCAGGGCCACAATAGGGCCGGTCCTGTTGAGAAGACCGGCCAGGTTCAGAGTTGAAAGCTCGTAGGCCTGCTATGAGCTTTGAAGCATGAGCTTTGAAGTGTGCTGAAAGACGATCGACAGCCGAGGGATATTCGACATGGCTGAGACTGGCGCCAGGCGCGGAATGCGGAAGCCGGTAGTCCCGGGATCAGGTCTTTCAACCGACTGTTTCACCTGACCTATTGACCCCCGTACTCTCTGCATCCTGCCGTACCGTCTCTGGTTCCCTCGGGAAGGCCATTGCATTTTGGATTTTGGATTGCGGATTTCGGATCGGTTGGTTGATAGGCGAAGCTAGCCGCTAGTCGCTCGCCACCGCCGTCTGCCGCCGACGGGGACGGAGTGTACTCATTTGAGATTTATGATTGGCGATTGACGATCCTCAATTGTCATTGCGAAGGAGCGTAAGCGACTGCGGCAATCCTCCTTTTAGTGCGCCCGCCGGCAGGTGTGCAGTCAGACTTTGAAGACGCCGAAAAAAACACTCGACCTTGTATCAAAGGGTGTCCAGTGGGCTCACGACCCCCAGAGGTCCCTTGTTCAGCACATGCGTGTAGATCATGGTGGGGGCATAAAATCCATCAAGGAGTGGGCATCGCAAGATTCTGCTGTAGTTACTCTGTTGCTTTGCTCGACCCAGTAGCGTATTTTGAAGCCTGATGTGTTGGATAATATCATGTTAGAACTATGAACAACACTTATCAGTTCCTCCTGCACTGGGATAAGGGTCAAGCCTTTGCTGAACGAATGGCGGCAAAGCTATTGGGCCTAGAAGGCTATGCAGAAATTGATCCTCAGTGCCCGATGGGTGGCCCAGACGGAACCAAAGACATACTCTGCGGGAAGGACGGTAAGAAATTTGTTGTTGGGTGCTATTTCCCAAGCGGTCAGAAAGACCTGGCGGCAATCACGAAAAAGTTCTCAGATGACTACAAAGGTGTCACCAAGAACAAGGCCGATGGCTTTGTGTTCGTAACTAACCAAAAAATCTCTCCGAGTGAGCGGGTTAGCCTCTCGTCAAAGTACCCATCGTCTGAAATCTTTCATGGCGAAAGAGCGTGCAACTCGTTGGACTCTCCAAAAGGCTACGGTATTAGGCTTGAGTACCTCGGCATTGAGCTTACAAAGGCCGAGCAAATTTCGTTCTTGAACTCGCACCTTGACCTGAAGGCTCATTTTGACGACATCAAGGCAACCCTCGACACCATCAAGCGAACTTCGGTACGCCTTGCTGGCTTAATCGATTCACACGATATTGATACCAGTGGGAAACTGAGCGTCCTTCCGATAGCTGGCGTGCAGCTTTCGTCGCGCATTTCTGTCGAGGATCTCCAAGCCCTACATTTGGCATGCCTATACGAGTCAGGGCTCGTCAACTCCTCGGCAGCTCAAGGCTTCAGAAACGTTCAGGTCTGGATAGGCTTACCCGGCTGTACTTTGGAGAGCGCGGATATTGTACCGCCCCCGCCAAACGAAGTACCGCGGAGAGTAAATGAGTTGATCGAATGGTGGCGCGGTGAGTACATGAATGTTCTGTACGGAACCGATGCTGACAAAATACTGGCAATCGCTCAGTTCCATGAGCGATTTCTGTCGATCCATCCGTTCTTAGATGGCAATGGGCGTCTCGCACGAGTGATCGCATCAATTCAATATCGAGACCTTTTGAACCGACAAATCGCCTTCGAGGAAGTCGAGAGGAGGGCTGAATACTACGCAGCTCTTCAGTCCGCCAGGGAAGGTGGGCACCAAGCCTTAGTCGACATCTTCCTTAGCCTTGTCAAATAGTTCTAACCTCTCATTCCACCGGACTTGCGCGAAAAGCGGCGCAGGCCGGTGAATTCAAACGTTAGACGAGAGAGAAAGGGACATGATCAATGAGTTCAACGAAATGGAGATCATACGAGGAGATCGCGAGACATCTACTTGCCGAGTTTAGGACTTACTTCGACCTTGATGATGTGGAAGGAAAACAAAAAGTCACAGGGAGGCGGTCTGGGACAGACTGGGAGGTGGACGCAAAAGGCGCAAAGACGGGAGCTGGAGAGGTCTTTGTGATAGTGGAATGCCGCAGGCATACGAGTTCTGGGCAGAAACAGGAGCATATTGCGGGACTCGCCTACCGGATAATCGACACCGGCGCGGCCGGGGGAATTATAGTCAGCCCTCTGCCGTTGCAGGAAGGTGCCAAGAGGGTGGCGGGTGCTGAGGGAATAGTGGAAGTCACCTTGGGGAAGGACTCTACGACTACTGATTACTTCATGCAGTTTCTGAATCAGATCATGGTCGGCGTATCGGACAGAATCTGTCTGAGTGACTCTGCCTCTGTCGTTGTTGACGCGCAAGGCAACATGAAGTCAGACGCCCGCGAGTAATCGCCGAACCACAGCGCGAACCGGACGCTGGAAAGCGCCGGTTTCGCTTCTCATTGGGCGGCGGACATTGCTAGCCGTAAGGAAGCTGGACCGTGGTGAACGGAGTGATTCATGGCTGCTGAAGAAGTGAATCTTGAAAGGCATAGGCTTACGGAGTTTCTTAGCCGCGTAGAAGTCTGGAGAGACACGTGGCATGTTGGAGAACGCGCGGTCTACAGAGGACATACAGATTTCAACTGGATTCTTATGGCCAAGTTGTTTAGGGATCCCCACGCCCAGCCGGAGAACCACACGGGCGATAACCCGAGCGAAGTTGAAAGACAACTACTGGCTGAGCACCTGCCAATGGAAGAAGCGCACAATCTCGAGCATAGACTCTTTCACGAGGTTTCCCGGTATCTTTGTGCGTACCGGCCCGATTTGATCTGCACGGTGCCTGAGGATGAAAAGAGTAACACCCGGGCAATGCAGGAATGGAGACAGTTATCCATCGCCCAACACTATGGGCTACCGACCCGCTTCCTCGATTTTACTACGAATGTGCTCGTCGCGTTGTTTTTTGCAGTGGAAGAGCCTGTGGCGCGCCGGAAAACAACCAAGGGTCAGTTGGAGGAACAGGATAGCGCTGTATGGTGCGTCGAGGTCCCGAACCGGCTCAAGGTCTGGCAAGTTTGGAGACGAGCGGATGTCTGGCTGTCACCCCTGGAGTTCGCAGAGGAAGGCAGTGCCCCACCTATCGCCAATTTTGTGAATACCGCATTTGTCCCAGAGCATATCGACGAACGCATAAGGGCACAGGGAAGCGTCTTCATGTGTGAACCCCGTGGCAAGAGATGTGATTGGCAGCTGCATGTAAACCTTAGGGACAAAACGAAGATTGCGTTGAACCACAAAACGGGCGAAGAGAAGGATACCAAAACGCTTAGGATTCGTATCCCCAAGGAAGCTCGCGAGTCATTGCGGGAACAACTGGACCTTGTGGGTATTAATCGCGCTACCTTATTCCCGGATCTCAAATCGGCCGCGAGTTACCTGGCGTGGGCAGTCCATCAGCGCAGAAAACCCTACGTCAGGTAGTCCGAGTTGTGTCATTGGCAGGGCGCCGAGGCATTTGGTTTAGCAGTTTTATGCCTGAGCATAGGAATGCCCAACAGACGGCTGAAAGAGCGACGCGGTAAACCGCGCGTCTGAGCCGCGACGTTGGGCGGACATGCTTGCAGTGCTGAGACGGGGCTAGTGATGTCGCCGCCGTTGTACCTCTACAAGTACAGATCCCTTCGAGATGGCCTGGGTCGACACGCCACCAGGATTGCGCTCCTGGAGCACGCGATCTACTTCCCGATCTACGCCATGTTCAACGATCCATTCGACTGTAACCTGGATGTCAGCCCGATCGCCGACAAGAGTACCTGCACCGCTCGTCTCCGAGAGATCAACCCAACCATGTCGGAAGCAGAACTTGCGGAGCTGGTCGAACGGGAGATGTCCCCCGAACGGGTTGCCGCGATCGACGCGTCGGTTCGAGCTGGGAGGGCGCGGACGCTCGAGGGCGTGGGAATACTCAGCCTTAGTGCGAGGCCGGACGACCTCGTGATGTGGTCATACTACGCTGACGGGCACCGCGGCGTGTGCCTTCAGTTCCGACTCACCGGCGCCAAGCTGTTTGGCTGCGATCTCACCCAAGTGAGCTATCGACCGGAGGCTCCCCCCTTCACCGTCTACGACAGGATAGATGAGCACTGGGCTCGCCGCTCCTTGTCAACCAAAGCACTGGCATGGCAACATGAGCAGGAATGGCGGATCATCTGGCGCATCCCGGGAATGAACAATTTTCCGCCTCAGGATCTCACCGGAGTGATCCTGGGGGCACAGATCTCATCAGAGGATCGGGCCCAGGTCCTCGATTGGATTCGGGCGAGCTGCTCCGCCCCGCTCTGCTATCAGGCGCGCCGGAAAGTCGCCTCCTTTGGGATAGAGATCTTGCCCGTGGATGCCGCAGCCGGAGGCAGCCGCCCAACAACCGGTTGAACGCGGCGGCCGGCGCAGGGCGAGCTCAGGGGGGGCGGCTGTTGAAGAACTGCCGGACCCAGTGCGCATAGAAGGGCCGCCGTCGCTCCTCGACGCCGAGTTCCTGCAGGACCTGAAAGTACCCTTGCGGCCAGCGGGGATCCGGATCGGATGCGGCGACCCTTCCCCGCGACTGTTGGTGGTTATCGCTCATGGTCTACACACCCTTCTGTTGGCTATTGCCAATATCCTAGTGGTATCCGCCAGAAATAGTGAAACATCTGCCTCTGCCGTGCGTATTGTAGTTCATGAGAAGAGCAGTGGCTATCACGTTGAATGAGTCAGAGCGACAGTGTCTGGAACAGGTGCAGCGAGGGCGGCGTGTCCCGGTCCGACTGGCCGAACGTGCGGCGATTGTGCTGCTGGCGGCAGAGGGCATGGAGAACCAGGACATCGCGACCCAATTGGGCGTCACGCGACAGAAAGCCGGACGATGGCGCAGCCGTTATGCCGAGCGGGGTCTGGCCGGGATTGAGAGGGACGCGCCGCGTCCGGGACGGAAACCGCGAATCGACGAGCAGCAGCGTGCCGCCGTGGTTCGCAGGACGCTACGGGAAACACCTCCGGGCCAGACGCACTGGAGCCGCACGACGATGGCCGCCGCCACGGGGCTGAGTCCCTCGACCATTGGACGCATCTGGCGGGAGCACGGTCTCAAACCCCATCGGATCGAAACCTTCAAGCTTTCGAACGATCCGCACTTTGTCGAGAAACTCAAGGACATCGTCGGGTTATACCTTTCACCGCCGGAGCATGCCCTGGTGCTTTCCTGTGATGAGAAGAGCCAGATTCAGGCGTTGGACCGCACGCAACCGGGGCTGCCCTTGAAGCCGGGACGCTGCGGAACGATGACACACGACTACAAACGCAATGGCACCACCTCGCTGTTTGCCGCCTTAAACGTTCTGGACGGCACAGTCATCAGCCAGTGCCATGCACGCCATCGGCATCAGGAATGGCTCAAGTTCCTCAAGCTCATCAAGTCGCAAGTGCCGGCGGATCAGGAGGTGCATCTGATCTGCGATAACTACGCCACGCACGCGCATCCGAAGGTCCAAGCGTGGCTCAAACGCAATCCCCGGTTCCATTTCCACTTCACGCCTACCGGGGCCTCCTGGCTGAACATGGTGGAGCGGTTCTTTCGGGACCTGACCGCCAAGGCGCTCAAGCGGGGCTCCTTCTTCAACGTCGACGACCTCATCGGCGCCATCCAGGAGTACATCAACGAACACAATCGCTGCCCCAAGCCCTTCATCTGGACCGCGTTGGCCAAGGACATCCTAGCCAAGGTCAACCGGGCTCGGGCAAGGCTGAATAAGTTATAGACCGTTAGGCGGATACCACTAGCTTACATGGTGAATCTTGCAAGGTAGTTACGACTGAGCATTTATTGAGTGCATAATGGCGGCAAACAAAGAAACACAGCGGACTGCTGACGCAGCCGCTGATTCAACTGTTAGGTGCGCTGACCATGACGCGCACACCTGAAGAGATGAGCCCCGGTAAGAAAGCGCACCACACGGCGAAGTGGGCGCGCACGATGACGAAGTGGCTTATCGCCTACTCCCGGCACACGGGCGCTAGGTGGAACCTCGTGGAGTTCGGAGGCAAGACGAGGGCCGAAGCCCGTGGCATTGTGGACCTGATCGCCGTCCGAAAGGACCATCGCCGGGACGGTCCGGGGCTCAAGCGCGGTGACCTATTCGAGATCGTGCTTATCCAAACGAAGGGAGGTTCTGCGCCGAGACCGAAGCGAGACGACGTCGCACGCTTGAAGAAAGTAGCCAAGCACCACAGGGCGGCCACTATCGTTCTTGCAGAGTGGAAGCGGGGAGAGCGCCTTGAACTGTTCAAGCTCAATGGATCACGCTGGGTCTCGGTGTCACCAGATGAGATCTTCGGGTGATCGAATAGACCGGCCTGCTAACGAAAAAGACTTGGCAGCGGACCGACAGGTCCGGCTGCAAGTCGTGGTTGAGCTGAGCCGATGCTGGGGAGGCTATTTGGAGATTGCTTTGGTCGGGGGGATGAGATGCGGCAGCGTCAGATCAGGCAGGGATGGGCCGTGACAAGCGGTGATCGGGGCTGACGAATGCAGGCGAAAGCATGTCGGGCCTGCTTGGCCAGGTCCCTCGAGGTTGTTAGAAGTCGCGATGTGCTTACCAGTGAATAGTGCCTCCCCTGGCCAG
>JAGOQT010000092.1 GCA_018007255.1 Phycisphaerae bacterium
ACTTGCCTGCGGCTCCAGTCGCCCTTCGGGCTCCTTCCGCCACAGGCAAGTCATTCTAACTATCACCCTTCACGGTGTCTCACTCCTTAAGGGGCGCAGTATGCCCCTCTCTCCAGACCCTCTCTCCAAGCCCCAAGCCCACTTGGCGTGCCAGCCTCCGATTCGTATCCTCTACGTGGGGGAGGACTCCTACAGCCACAACGGACCTGTCTCGATTTGGAGGACCTCGCCATGCAATCTACGCAGAGACTGTGCCTTGTAGGAGTATCAGCGGCAGCGATCCTATCGCTCGCCTCCTGCGGGGGTCCAAGGGTCTATCGGGCGGCTGGGCCCAACCCTTGTCCTCGTGGCCACGCCTACGGCAACAAACACGTGCACGGCTATGATCTGGTCTATGACGCCTCGTGCGGCCTGTACGTGGTTGTAGGACTGACCGACTGCTACTATGACGATGGTCTGTTCTACCGCGTGCGCGGCGGTGTGTGGGAGGTCAGCGTGCGGGCAGACACCTGGCGAGTGGTCACGTACGAGACGCTGCCTCCACCCCTGAAGGTCAAGGCCGGATCCGTGGCCAAGATCGACAACCGTCGCCCCGTCCCATCCAACGGCAAGGGTCCGGTCACACTCAGCGGTCACGCCGACAGTAAGCCGATCAGCCTTGCCGCCAATACGGGGGGCAAGGCCAAAGGTCCCGCCAAGGGTAAGCATTAACCGTCAGGAGCCAACCCGTTACCTGGGCAGAAAGTGTTCCATTGCCCAGGTCTCGTGTTGCAGGATGATCATGCTGGAGAAGGCGATCCGCTTGCCGTCCGGATGGACCCGCAGGTAGCTCATGCCGTAGAACGGCTTGGTGATCTGCCGGGCCAAACCACCCTGGGCAGGGACTTGCCAGAGCGGCGAATGGCGGGTGGGGTCAACTCTTGACACTTGACAGCCTCAGGTTAGCGGGATACTTTTATCTGCATGGCCAGACCCATACGAGTCGAATATGAGGACGCGGTGTATCATGTCACGGCACGAGGCAATGACCGCCGAGAGATCTATCATGATGACCGTGACCGCCAGGTGTTCCTGGATACCCTGGGCCGGGCGTGCGGACAGTTTGGTCTTGTTGTCCACGCATACTGCCTGATGCCCAACCACTACCACCTGGCCCTCCAGACCCCACAGGCCAATCTCAGTCAGGCCATGGGGTGGATACAGACCACCTACACGGTTCGTTTCAATCGCCGACACGGTCACAGTGGGCACCTCTTTCAGGGTCGGTTCAAGGCCCACCTCGTCGAGGCAGACCCGTATGCCCGGGAACTGGTGGTCTACATCCACCTCAATCCAGTCCGGCCCGAGGACAAGAGGCAGCCGATCCCGCCCGAGCGTGGCACGCTGCTCAGGGACTATGTCTGGTCGAGCCACAGGGCTTACTGCGGGTACCGCCGTGCCAAGGACCTGCCGCGCTGGCTGAGCCTTGAATGGCTGTGGTACTTCGGGCGAAGTCGCAGTCCGGCTCAGCGTCAGTACCGTTTGCAGATCGCTGCCAGCTTCGGCCAGTGTGTACCCAGTCCGCTCGAGGCGGTTCGAGGGGGTCTGGTGTTGGGATCGGAGCCGTTGTGGGAGAGGGTCAAGGACTGTGTTGCCAAGTCCGATGGCCAGGAGGAGATCCTATGGACCCGACGTGCAGACAGAGTCCGTCGGCTGACAATGGTAGAGCAGATGCTGCTCAAGGAGACGGACCGGCGCATACAGATTTGGGCTCGTGTGCGGCTTGCGGGTCAGAGGCCTGTGGACGTGGCATCGCAGTACGGGTTTCGTGATGGTAGCGGCGTGTATCGGGTGGTCAGGCGACTGGAGGCTTTGAAAGAGCGGGACAGGAGCCTTCGGTCCAAACTGAAGACGCTCTGCACCCAGGCCAGCCAGTTCAAGCTGGCCTGAGGCGAACAGGAACGTCAAGTGTCAAGAGTTGACCCCCTTCGCGCCTTTGCGGGGTCGAAAAAGAACCGGTGCGTCGAGGGTCGCTCGACGCACCGGGGGCTGCACTGAACTGGAGCCCTTGTGAAAAGGGCTGTCACTTCTTCTTGGGCTTGGCATTTCGGACCGCGGCCTGGGCTGCGGCCAGCCGGGCGATCGGGACGCGGAACGGCGAGCAACTGACGTAGTCCATGCCCACGCGGTGGCAGAAGTCCACGCTGGCCGGATCCCCGCCCTGCTCTCCGCAGATGCCGATCTCCAGCTTCTTGTTGGCCTTGCGGCCCCGCTCCACGCTGAGCTGGATGAGCTCGCCCACGCCCGTCTGGTCGATGCTCTGGAAGGGATCGCCCGCAAGGATCTTGTTGTCGATGTACTCGGGCATGAATCCGCCGATGTCATCCCGGCTGAAGCCGAAGGTCATCTGGGTCAGGTCATTGGTGCCGAAGCTGAAGAACTGGGCGACCTCCGCGATCTGCCCGGACAACAGGGCCGCCCTCGGGATCTCGATCATGGTGCCGACCATGTGCTTGAAGCCCTTGAGGCCGAACTGGTCACAGACTTCCTTGTAGATCCGGCGGCAGATCTCAAACTGGTGCCGGATCTCGTTGACGTCGCACACGACCGGGATCATGATCTCGGGATGCGGCCTCTTGCCTTCCTTGACGAGCTCGGCCGCGGACTCGAAGACCGCCCGAACCTGCATGGCGGCGATCTCCGGATAGGTGATGCCCAGGCGCACCCCGCGATGGCCCATCATGGGATTGCTCTCGTGCAGACCGTCGGCCCGCTTGGAGAGCTCGTCCATGCCGATGCCCAGGGACTGGGCCAGGGCCTGGCGTTTGTCGTGGTCCTGGGGTACGAACTCGTGCAGGGGCGGATCGAGAAGACGTACGACCACGGGCAGGCCGTCCATGATCTCCATGGTACCCTTGATGTCCCGCTTGACATACGGGAACAGCTCGTCCACGGCCCGCTTGCGCTCCTCTTCGGTCTTGGACATGATCATCTTGCGGAGGATGAACAGGGGCTCGTCCGCTTCCTTGCCGTAGAACATGTGCTCGGTCCTGAACAGGCCGATGCCCTCTGCCCCAAAGGCCCGGGCCTTGGCCGCATCCGTGGTGGTCTCGGCGTTGGTGCGCACGCCCAGCCTTCGGACCGCGTCGCAGATCTTCAGGAAGCCCATCAGGACCTGGTTCTCCTCGCCCGCATCCATCATCGGGAGCTGCCCGCTGTAGACATGGCCCTTGGTCCCGTTCAGGGTGATCCAGTCGCCTTCCTTGAAGGTCTGGCCGCCCAAATGGAACTGCCTAGCATTGATGTCCACGTGCAGGGCGCCGCAGCCCACGATGCAGCACTTGCCCCAGCCCCGGGCCACCAGGGCCGCGTGGCTGGTCATGCCGCCCCGGGCCGTGAGCACGGCTTGGGCCGCCCTCATGCCCTCCACGTCCTCGGGATTGGTCTCCTCGCGGACCAGAATGACCTTCTTGCCCTGCTTCTTCCACTCCACGGCCGCGCCTGCGGTGAACACGACTTGGCCTGTGGCCCCCCCCGGACCCGCGGGCAGGCCCTTGCCCAGGGGCTTCTGGGCCAGCTCGGCCTTGGGGTCGATGATCGGGTGCAAGAGCTCGTCCAACTGGGCGGGCGTGACCCGCATCACGGCCTCTTCCTTGGTGATCAGCCTCTGCTTGACCATGTCCACGGCCATCCGCACCGCCGCAGGCCCGTTCCGCTTGCCCACGCGGCACTGGAGCATCCACAGCCTGCCCTTCTCGATCGTGAACTCGATGTCCTGCATGTCGCGGTAGTGCTTCTCAAGCCTCTTCTGGATCGAATCCAGCTCCCTGTAGACCTTGGGCATGGCCGTCTCCAGGGACGGCAGGTTCCTGTTCTGATCGCCCTTGGTGGCCTCGTTGAGAGGATTGGGCGTCCGGATGCCGGCCACCACGTCCTCGCCCTGGGCATTGATGAGCCACTCGCCGTAGAAGTGGTTGTCGCCCGTGGCCGGGTTGCGTGAGAAGGCCACGCCCGTGGCCGAGTCCATGCCCATGTTGCCGAAGACCATGGACTGGACATTCACGGCGGTCCCCCAGTCGTCCGGGATGCCCTCGATGCGACGATAACTGATGGCCCGCTTGCCCTGCCACGAGGCAAAGACGGCATTGATGCCACCCCACAACTGGGCCTCGGCGTCGTCCGGGAACTCCTTGCCCAGGACCTCCATGACCTTGACCTTGAACTGGTCGCAGAGGACCTTCAGGTCGTCCGCGGTCATATCCGTGTCCAGATGGTAGCCCTTGGAGTGCTTGAGGTCATCCATGATCCGCTCGAGCTGGCGGCGGATGCCCTGGTCGTCCTTGGGCTCGATCCCCGCGGCCTTCTCCATCACCACGTCGGAGTACATCATGATCAGGCGACGATACGCGTCGTACACAAACCGGTCATTGCCGGAGGCTGCGATCAGACCCGGTATGGTTTGGCTCGTCAGGCCCACATTCAGAACGGTCTCCATCATGCCGGGCATGGAGCTGCGAGCGCCGGATCGGACCGAGATCAGGAGCGGGTTGTCCGGACATCCGAACCCCTTGCCCATGATCCGCTCCACCCTGGCCATGGCCGCAGCGACCTGTTCTTTGAGGCCCTTGGGGCTGGACTTCTTGTTCTGGTAGTAGTGCGTGCAGACCTCAGTGGTAATGGTAAAACCGGGCGGAACCGGCACGCCCAGCCTGGCCATCTCGGCCAGGTTTGCGCCCTTGCCGCCCAGGAGCTCCTTCATCTTCGCATTGCCGTCGGCCGTAGAGCCGCCGAAGAAGTACACCATCTTTCTTGCCCTGGCCACGGGCCTTGGGGTGCTCTTCTTGCCCTTGGCCGCTGCCCTTGCCTTGACCTTTGCCATGCGTGATTCTCCTGTTGGTAAGAAGCCCCGAGACGGGGAACAAAAAGGTTAATCCTCACTGAGTGAAGACCAGAATTGAAGACTATAGCCCCCCGCCAAGGGCCTGTCAACCACCAACCAGGGCGATGCGCAAGAACACGCCGTTGCCCTAAGAAACAGGCCTAAAGCCCTTGCTCTACATAAGTTAAAGACCGTCCCTGGGTACGGCACGCACAGGAGGGGCAACCCGGAGGGCCCGGGGGAATTGAGGATGCCCCCGCACCCCGATCCATCTGTAACACCTTCCTGCGGGACAGGTTACGGGCGACCCGAACGCTGGGAGCGAACACAGACCGTCCGGCCCCGGCCCCCCTGGCCGCAAGCCCCCCCGGACCGGACGGCCCGGCGTCCGCCTCGCACGGCCCCAGGGCCGTATTTGGATATTATGGCGTCGTGTATTCTTGTATCCAACACGGCGAATCCAATGATTTCCTTATTGACACGCCCCAATTCACGCAGTTCTAATTCTGCTTTGCGCGCGGTACCGCTTCCGCTGGACTGGATCACGGAAGCAGAGTCCATAAGGAGAATGCTAATGCCGAATATCGCCACTGTGTTCAAGGAAGAGATCCTGCGGCTTGCCCGCAAGGAGGTCCGCAGGCAGACCCAACCGTTCAAGAGGGCCTCTGCCCAGTATCGCAGGGACATAGCCGATATGAAACGCCAGGTTTCCGACCTGCGGCGCAAGGTCGCCCTTCTGGAGAAACAGGCACTCAAGGGGGTCTCGTCGCAGACCCCGACCGCGGACACCAAGCGGGTGCGATTCAACGCCAGGGGTCTGCGGTCGCAGCGAAGCCGGCTTGGGCTCTCCGCCGCGGACTACGGCAGGCTCATCGGCGTGACCGGCCAGACGATCTACAGTTGGGAAGGCGAGAACTCCCGGCCCCGCAAGGGGCAGTTGGCACAGATTGCGTCGCTCCGGGGCCTGGGCAAGAAGGAGGTCAGGACCCGTCTGGAGCAACTGGCGGGCAGGCAGCGGAAGGGCAGGAAGTAGAAGAGCCCCAGGGCTGATCCCGGTCCATTTCAATCCGCTCGCCTTCTCGTTGTGGACCTGTGTCGCGGTCGTCTCCGTGCAGCCCCACGGCCATCAGATAGCCCCGGGCCCGCTCTGCCCACGGATAGCGGTTGACCGCCCTCCAGAATCCCTCGCCATGGTCTGCGTGCAGCAGATGGGCAAGCTCATGCACGATCACATAGTCGAGCACAAAGGCCGGCATCGCGGCCAAGTGGTGGGAGATGCGGATCCGCCCCTCGCGGCACGAGCAACTGCCAAACCGCCGGTCCTGATTGGTCACCCAGCGTATGGACGCCCAATGGAGACGCCCGTCAAAGACCTCGTCATTCAGTCTCCCCGCCCGCTCCTCCAAGGCCCGGTCATCCAGGCAGCGGCCCCTTTGCCTCCGCTCGATCCGTCTGCGGATGCCCTCTATGAAGGGCTGCAGGGCCTGATCATCAAGGTGGGCAGGGGCGAGGATCTCCAGGACCCCGTTCACCTGGCGGCCGTGGACCGTGCGGCGGCGATTCCGACTGCGGATGATCCGGATGTCCATACGTCCAATACTCCCGGGGAGGTCCGTCCGCGTCAAGAGGTCCTTGGAGGCCATCGGACGATCATGCCAAGCGAGAGACTTCGTTTGGAGGGTCTTACCCGCGTGTAGTCTGGGTGCTGTCGACCAACGGCGTGGTCTATCTGCACCAAGGCTTTCAGTGCGTGGGGGCACGCCTGCCCCCCAGGACGTCCCCCCCTTCGGTGCGAGCGAGGCGGTACAGGTGCACATCCCAAGGCTGGAAATCATCCACCCACACACCGTCCCTGCATTCGAGCGTCCGGTCCTCGTCCAGGACAGTCACGGGGATCGTTCCGGTCAGGCCCTGTATCGTGAATGTGGCCCGCGTGGCCTGGTCACGCATGGCCACGGCAAAGACGTAAGCTGATCCCGCATGCCCTTTCATCGTGGCGGCTACGGGGACCTCTGCATCGGACGACGCGACGGCCAGCCCATCGGATAGGGACGGGCCGTTCAGGACCGGGGCGAGCCCCTGGACTTGCCGGTTGATGGCCGTGACCGCCGCCAGCATGTTGGGATCGCTCAATAGGGCGGCCTCGTTGAATCGAGGCTGCCATTCATGGACGAAGTAGATCAGGCCGTGGGACCCGTGTACGATCGACATCCAGACCTCGCAGCGGACCTGGTGGGGCGTGGGTTTGTGTTTGGGGTCGCTGATGCGTGTACACTCGATGCAGTTCCAGACCCTCCGACCCGGTCCTGCCCACCCGACGAGCCGTTCTACACCCTGGGCCACGGTCCAGAGCTTGCCCGAGATCTCAGGCCTGGGGTGCGTCACCGGGTAGATGTCGAAAGAGGCGATGTCACAGCCCCGGACATACGCAGGGTAGTCCTCCGGGTGATTCGTCCGAACACCCCGTCCGGTCCAGCCGTCCCAAGCCACACCCTGGCCAAGGTTCAACAAGACGGGCCGGCTCGGGTCCATGGCCCGCATCCGTTCGTACTCCTGAACGATCGTCTCCGGAGGGATGGGCGGGCCGTATCCCTTGCCCTCTCCAAGGGACTGTGCATTGTCCGGCTCATCGCCATGCATCCACCCCACGATCGTTGCGTCCCTGACGTGGGCCAACCCCACCTCGTTCTGGTGACAGATGACGGACATGCCGGCCTGCTTCAAGGAACGAAGTTGGTCCTCTGTAGGACCCTTCCACAGGCCGACGTAGAGATTGATCCCCGCCGCTCGATAAAGGCCTGCCCTGGCTGGATTCTGCAGCCAGACCGCAATGGGGAAGGAATTCGGGTCGCCCAGACGCCCTATAGGGTCCACCCCTGAACCGGAGGGCGAGGCCCCTCCATGGGCTAGGACTGCCATGACGACCACGCACATCCAGGACCACGCCAGACTTCGCCTCATGCAACACGCCCTTGCACCTGTACCCGGCAGCGCCGACCCGAGACACAACCCGTGGGACCAGAGCCTACAGCACCTCCATCAGACGGTCAATGGATCCTGCCTCCCTGGAGGGATCTTACGACCCACAGCCCACAGCCCGGGCCTCGTTCCGCCATACCCCAGGAGGGTGCGCACGGTGACCAACCCGCACCGGATGGTTAGGGTTTGTGAAGGCCATCACGCGGGGTATAATCCCGACCTATGGCCGGCGCTACCGACAACCTGACCCCTGTCATGAAGCAGTTCCACTTCTTCAAGGGCAAGTATCCGGACGCCATCCTGTTCTTCCGCATGGGGGACTTCTATGAGACCTTCCACGAGGATGCCCAGGTCTGTTCCAGGGTCCTGGGACTGACCCTCACGAGCCGCAACAAGGCAGACGACAACCCGGTGCCCCTGGCCGGGGTGCCCTACCATGCGGTGGACGCCTACCTCAAGAAGATGATCCAGGCCGGGTACAAGGTGGCGGTCTGCGAGCAGGTGGAGGACCCCAAGACGGCCAAGGGCCTGGTCAAGCGGGACGTGGTCCGCGTAGTCACGCCCGGCACGCTCACCGACGAGATGCTCCTGGAGGCCAAGCAGGACAACTTCCTGGCCGCGGTCAGCCTGGGGGCCAAGCGACTGGCCGCGATCAGTTGGGTGGACGTCTCCACGGGCCACTTCTTTGTCCAGCGTATGTCGGAGGCCGCGCTGCTGGACGAGCTCGTCCGGCTGGGGCCTGCGGAGTGCCTGGTCGCAGATCCACGGGGGGATCTCTTCGAGTCCGAGGCCCGGCGCCTCATCCAGCAGATCGGGCAGCGAACGTCTGCGGTGGTCACGGAGCGGCCCGCGTGGTACTTCGATCCCTATCAGGCCAGGCAGCGCCTGCTCAAGCACCTGCGGGTCACAAGCCTGGAGGGGTTTGGGATCTCCGATGCAGACAAGGACCTGGCCGCACCGGCCGGGGCCATCCTGGAGTACCTCGGCGAGACGCAGAAGACCACGCTCGCCCATATCCAGGCCCTCAAGAAGGTGGACCCCAGGGAGTTCCTCCAGATCGATCCGGCGAGCCTGCGGAGCCTGGAGGTCCTGCAGACCCTGCGCACGGAGAGCCGCAAGGGATCGCTCCTGGAGAGCCTGGACCAGACCCTGACCGGCATGGGCGCGAGGATGCTGCGGAACTGGCTCTGCATGCCCCTGGCCGACCTGACGTCCATCGAGTCCAGACACGATGCGGTGGGAGTCTTGAAAGAGGCCCAGACGGAACACGCCCAAATCCGCGCCCACCTGGCCCGCGTCGCGGACACAGAACGGATCGCCGCCAGGGTCAGCACGGCCCGCGCGACCCCGCGAGACCTCTTGGCCCTGGCCGCGACCTTGCGGCAGATCCCCCAGTTGGGCCAGACCCTGGGCGGATTCCGGGCCTCTCTGCTCCGCGAACTGGCCGAGGGTTGCGACGGCATGAAGGAACTGGCGGACCTGTTGGAGGCCGCCGTGGATCCGAACGGCCCCAACCACCTGCGGGAGGGAGGGGTCATCCGCACGGGTTTCCACGACAGGCTGGACCACCTCCGGTCCGTCGCGCACGACGGACAGGCGTGGCTTCTGCAATACCAGAGGGCCGAGATCGAGCGGACCGGCATCCCCAACCTGAAGGTCGGGTTCAACCAGGTCTTCGGGTACTACATCGAGATCCCCCGCTCCGCAGCGGACAGGGCCCCTGCAGACTACGTCCGCAAGCAGACCGTCAAGAACGCCGAGCGATACATCACGGACCGGCTCAAGGAGTACGAGACCCAGGTCCTGGGCGCGGAGGAGAAGGCCCTGCGGCTCGAGCAGGAGCTCTTCGAGGACGTGCGGCTCCAGGCCTGCCCGTACATCCCCAGGCTCCAGGCCCTGGCCACCGTGATCGCCCAGGTGGACGCCTTGCAGTCCTTCGCCCATGTGGCCCATCGCCGCAACTACGTCCGGCCGCAGATGACCGAGGGCGGCCAGTTGGTCATCCGCGATGGCAGGCACCCGGTCCTGGCCGAGACCCTGGGCGCGGAGTTCGTGCCCAATGACGTGGATCTGGGAGGAGACCACGGGGACCTCCTGGTCATCACGGGCCCCAACATGAGCGGCAAGAGCACCTACATCCGCCAGACGGCCCTGTTGGTCCTCATGGCGCAGGCCGGCTCCTTCATCCCCGCACAGGAGGCCTGCATCGGCCTGGTGGACCGCATCTTCACCCGGGTCGGGGCCGCGGACGAGCTGACCCGGGGCCAGTCCACCTTCATGGTCGAGATGACCGAGACCGCCAACATCCTCAACAACGCCACGCCCCAGTCCCTGGTCATCCTCGACGAGGTCGGCCGGGGCACGAGCACCGTCGACGGCCTGTCCCTGGCCTGGGCCGTCACCGAGCACCTGGCCACCGCGATCCGGTGCCGCACCCTCTTCGCCACCCACTACCATGAGCTGACCGAGCTGGCCGAGCTGTTCACCAACATCCGGAACTGCAATGTGGCCGTGCGGGAGTGGGCGGATGAGGTGGTCTTCCTGCACCGCATCGTGCCCGGCGGAACGGACAAGAGCTACGGGATCCACGTGGCCAAACTGGCCGGCATCCCCAGACCCGTCCTGGAGCGGGCCCGGGAGATCCTCAAGGAACTGGAGACCTCCTTCCAGAGGGAGGCCGCGGGCGGCCATCTGGCCCGGCACAAGACCAGGGACCCGGATGCGGACACCCTGTTCGTGCAGCGACACAAGTCCGTGCTCGACCGCCTGGCCTCCACGGATATCGACCACCTGACCCCCATCGAGTCCATCCACCTGCTCCACGAGATCAAGGAGGAGATCGGGGATGGGGAGGCCCGCGGGCCGCGGGCCTGAGGCCGCAAGGGCGCAAGGGGGCGGGGAAGAAAGGGATTGCCAACAGCGTGGGGACAAGGCTTAATGGGGGACAAGAACGATCCGAGGCGCGGCCGCAGCGCCGAGGCCAGACGTTCCGGAACTGGGAGTCCGATCATGAATACGCGTACGCGGATGACGGGGGTCTTCTGGGCAGGCATGCTGTTCCTGTCGGCCGGGTGCTCCGAGGTCGCGATCACAGGCAGGCAACAGCTCAACCTCGTGCCCGACGCCCTCATCAACTCCATGGGGCTGCAGCAGTACAGCCAGTTCCTCGCCGAGAACAAGGTCAGCGCGGACGCCCCCAAGACCGCCATGGTCCGGCAGGTCGGCGCGAGGATCCAGAAGGCGGTCCAGGAGTTCTCCAGGAGCAGCCTTACCAAGGATCCCTTTGCAGGGTACCAGTGGGAGTTCAACCTCGTGCAGGACGACTCGGTCAACGCCTTTGCGATGCCCGGCGGCAAGATCGTGGTCTACACCGGGATCCTCCCCCTGACCCAGGACGAGGCCGGGCTCGCGGTGGTGATGGGCCACGAGATCGCCCATGTGTTCGCCAAGCACGGCTCCGAGAGGATGACCCAGGCCCTGCTCGTGGAGATGGGTGGCGTGGCCCTGTCCGCGGCCATCAAGGAGAAGCCCGAGGCCACGAAGCAGCTCTTCATGACCTCCTATGGCCTGGGGACGCAGGTCGGGCTTCTATTGCCCTACAGCCGGACCCACGAGAACGAGGCGGATCGGCTGGGGCTGATCTTCATGGCCATGGCCGGATACGACCCCCAGCAGGCGGTGGCGTTCTGGCAGAGGATGGCCGCGAAGTCCCAGGGCCAGTCCCAGTCGCTGGAGTTCCTCAGTACACACCCGCTCTACGACACCCGCATCCGGAACCTGCAGAACCTCGTCCCCGAGGCCATGCAGTACTACAAGCCTCGTGCGGGATAGCCCGCATTTCTCCCAAGCCTTCGGTTCTGAGCGGTCCTGTTGTCCGGCTGCCGCGTTCTCGGTCCCGTTTGTCCTCGACGTACCGCCCTGGGTACGCCTCCGGGCAAACGAGACCTGCGGCCTTGCATCCGGCCAACATGCCGCGCTCAGAACAACCTGTCCCAGATGCGTCTGCCTCCCAAACGCACCAACCAAGTCCACAGCCTCACTTCCGCCCCGACCGTCCGAAGCCTCGTGAGAAATGCGGGCTAGGAGCCTGTCGGACTTTCGGTAGCAATTTGTGTGGCACGACACGCTCGGGAGGTCTTTGAGAGCCCTTCGATCCGACCTTTCCCCAGGTTGACTTGCCACCCTCACAG
>JAGOQT010000445.1 GCA_018007255.1 Phycisphaerae bacterium
TTCTGGATCAAGGCCCTGTACGCCGTGACATAGGGGATGCCGAGGGCCGCGCTTTGGGCGAAGCTGACGCATTCAGGCAGCCGGTGGACCTGCGACGGCAGGCACAGGGCCTTCTCGGCATAGGCCCCTGTGATCGTGCCTCCGCAGTAGACCCGCTCCCCGGGGCGCAGACCCCTCGAGATCGGGCCCACCGCCTCGATGACCCCGGCTGCGTCCATACCCGGGGTGTACGGCAACGTGGGCTTGAGCGCGTAGGTCCCGGATCGGATGTAGGCATCCACCGGATTGACGCCGACGGCCTTGATCTGGACCAGGACCTCCTCGTCCTTCGGAGCGGGTGTGGGGACGTCTTCAAGTTGCAGGACCTGTGGCTCGCCGAACTGGTGTACCCGTATGGCCTTCATGGGTCACTCCTTCTGCCCTCGGCTGTCCGGAGACAGGCAGTGGGCATTGTACGCCAGGGCGGGCTGGGGGGCAAGAAGACAGAACGCAGGAGTCAGGAGTCAGGAGACTGGAGGCAGCGGGTGAGGATGACCTGGCGGACCTGGGGGTGGTTCATCATGAAGGTGTGGCGGGCCGGGACCTCGATGTATTCCTCGCGGCCGTCCATGCGGGTCTCGCTGGCCGCCACGAGTCCGTCGTTGGCCTCGCCCCGGAACTGTCCCCGCATGAACGGCAGTCCCCTGGTCCCTGCGATCACGGTCACAGGCACGCACGGGACCGGGAGGGCCGCCATACGGTCCGGAGAGGCCAGGAGCTGTCCCGCGTCGCCGCAGGCCATCCGATACAGGAGCCACCGCCGGACGCTGCGGGCCATGCGGGGGGACCGGTTCGGCGTGCCCAGCATGACGATGTGGCTGGGCAGCCGTACGCCGGGCCCAAGCCCGGCCGTGGCCACGCGGAGGAGCAGGCCGCCCAGTGAGTGGCCCACCGCTGCGTACCCGGCCTCGGCGAGTTCCTCCATGCGCCGCTGCAGCCGCTCGACGATCCGGTCGAACCGCTCCACCTCCGGGACGTAACCGAACAGACTCGCCCCGGCCCCTGCGCGTTGCAGGTACCGCGCGAGCCGCAGCATCGAGAGGGGGGTTCGACCCAGGCCGTGGACGAGGAGGACGCGCATGCAGTGATCCCAGGGGGGTAGGGCCCTGGCCGGTCTCTAGTCTGGTCCTTCCATATCGGGCAACCTTGTACAGCTCCTGGCTTGGTCGGGATGTCTACGACGTCCATCCTACTGCCTTTCCGGCTGCCCACAATGGGAATCCCTTGTCGGCCTGTGGGCGGTGTGTTATAGCAGGGCCAAGGAGTACAAGACTCTGAACGCAGAACCTGGAATGGACGTGCACGGCATAGACCTGGGTCGGCACCCGGTTGTCTTGCAGATCGTTGAGCGTTTGGCCGGAGCAGGGCCGGGTGTCCTCAGGGTCGAGGGCACGTGGGGCTCGTTTGCACCGCTGCTGGTGGCCTACCTGTCCACCCGTCTGGCCAGGCCCATTCTCTATGTCCGCCCCCATATCGATGACGCCTTCAAGGCCGCGGACGACCTGCACGCCTTTGGGGTCAAGAGGGCCGAGTTCCTGCCTGCGTGGGAGGGCCAGGAGGACCTGGCGGACGCCACGGACGAGGTCCGGGCGGAGCGCCTCCGCGTGGCGATCCGGTGCAGCTCGGGTCCGATGGAGGGCGTGCTGTGCTCGCCGATCCAGGCGATCTGCCAACCCGCCCCGAGGCCGGACGCGGTCCAGGCCAGGTCCATGGACCTGGCCGTGCACAAGGACTTGTCCCCGGAGGCCCTGGTCGGGTGGCTCGTGGACAACGGCTTCGAGGGCGTGGACCGGATCGATCTGCCGGGCCAGTTCGCCCGGCGGGGCGGGATCGTGGACGTGTTCGCCCCTGTGGTGGCCGGACACGGGGACGCCCAACAGGGGGTGGCCATTCGCGTGGACTTCTTCGGAGACACGATCGAGGGCATACGGCAGATCGATTTGGACACCCAGAGGTCCGGCCCGCCCATGGAGCGTGTGGAGATCCTCTCTGCTCTGGCCGGCATGGGGGCGGGCCAGCAAGGTCTCTTCCTGGACATCGTGCCTCCCCAGACCCTCGTGGTCTTGGAGGAGCCGAACGAGTGCGAGGAGGTGGCCAAGGCCTTTGTGGAGCGATCCGAGCACCCGGATCGGCTCTACGGGTGGGAGGACCTCCATCGCGGGCTGGACCGGTTCACGCAGCTCCACGTGTCTCGATTCGGCCTCGCAGGCGGCGAGGGTCTCCGCTTGGACGTCCGGAGCGTCCAGCAGTACCAGCACGAGGCCGGGGCCTCGTGGGAGGGACACAAGGCCTCGCTCGATCAATTGGCCGCCGCGGCCCGGGCCGGCAAGCAGGTCCATCTCTACTGCGACAGCCCGGCGGAGATCGAACGGGTCCGCGAGGTCCTGGGCCAGGTCAGCGGCGCGGTCCCGGAAGGCCTGCACGTGGTGCAGGGCTACCTCAGCCAGGGCTTCGCCATCGAGCCCCTGGACACGATCGTGGCGACCCACCACGAGCTGTTCGGCCAGTCCGCGGTGCGGCGGGTGCAGCGGCCCATGCGCCAGACCCTTGCGGTGGGCTCCCCGGCCCAACTGCAGGACGGCGAATATGTGGGACACGCCCAGTGCGGGAACGGGAG
>JAGOQT010000446.1 GCA_018007255.1 Phycisphaerae bacterium
CGCAGCGGATCGACCGCCAGGTGGCCGATGATTGGAGATCCGAACAGCCCTCGCCTGTGGTGGGCGCGACATGGTGGGGATCCTATGGCGGGTACACCCACGCGGCCTGCGCCTGCACGGACCCAGTCCAACCGGTGCGGCCGGACTACTTCCTGCTCTCGATCTGGTCCGACGTGCCGGACCCCGATCCGAACGACCAGCACGACTTCAGCCACCCGGGCCAGAGGCTCTGGGAGTTCGAGGCCACCCAGTACGATGAGGTCCTGGTCGGATACGACGGGGATCAGGGAGGACCGGGAACCCAGGGCCAGGAGGCCGTGTTCCGGTACTCGGTGAGACTACCCCAGGGGCAGTGGTTCACACCGCACCAGGGAACGAACGTGTATTGGTTCAGCGCAGTGGCTGTGCACGAGTACCCCAAGGTGGCCAACTACCCATGGGGCTGGACCAACCATGAACACGTGTTCCAAGACGATGCGGTGGCAGGCTCGGAGGCCACCGACCCCTCCGGCGCGAAGGCCTGGACCTGGCAACCGCTGAAGGACCAGACCGGCAAGACCGAGGACATGTCGTTCGTCCTGTTCCAGCAGGCCCAGGTCCTGGGCCCGCCGCCGCTACCCTGAGGATGATGCCGCTTGAACATCCTGGGGATATCGGCGTTCTACCACGACAGTGCCGCGGCCCTGGTCCGGGAGGGCCGGGTCCTGGCTGCTGCGCAGGAGGAACGGTTCACCCGCAAGAAGCATGATGCTGGATTTCCGTCCCACGCAGTCGCCTATTGCCTGGAGGCCGGGGGCCTCCGCGAGGAGGAGGTCGACCTCGTGGTCTTCTACGAGAAGCCCCTGCTTCGCTTCGAGCGGCTCCTGGAGACCTACATCGCCTACGCCCCGATGGGCTTCCGGCAGTTCCTGATCAGCATCCCCGTGTGGCTCCGACGCAAGCTCCACCTGCCCCGCGAGATCGACCGGGCCTTGGGCGGTCGAAGGCGGGGTCGGTATGTCTTCTGCGAGCACCACGAATCCCATGCGGCCAGTGCCTTCTACCCCAGTCCCTTTGACCAGGCGGCCATCCTGACCCTGGACGGTGTCGGAGAGTGGGCCACGGCCACCACCGGCACGGGACGCGGCCACCGGATCACCCTGCTGCAGGCCCTGCACTTCCCCCACTCCCTGGGCCTGCTCTACTCGGCCTTCACGTACTACACGGGCTTCAAGGTCAACTCAGGCGAGTACAAGCTCATGGGCCTGGCCCCATACGGCCGGCCCCGGTATGCGGACCTCATCCGGCGGGAGCTGATCGATCTCAAGGAGGACGGCTCCTTCCGCCTGAACATGGACTACCTGCCCTATGGGTACAAGACCGTGATGATCAACCGACGATTCGAACGCCTGTTCGGTGGACCCGCCCGGGCCCCAGAGGGCCCCCTGACCGAGCGGGACATGGATGTGGCGGCCTCCATCCAACTCGTCACCGAGGAGGTCATGCTCAGGGCGGCCCGTCACCTGCACCGCCAGACCGGAATGAAGGACCTCGTCCTGGCCGGGGGCGTGGCCCTCAACTGCGTGGGCAACGGGCGCGTCCTCCGGGAGGGGCCGTTTGAGCGGGTCTGGATACAGCCTGCGGCAGGGGACGCGGGCGGGGCGATCGGCGCGGCCCTGTTCACGTGGCATCAACTCCTGGGCCAAGAACGGGTGGCCGATCCGCTGGACAGCCAGGCCGGGTCTCTTTTGGGACCGGCCTTCTCCACAGACCAGATCCAGGACTTCCTGAACCGGGCGGGCGCATCCTACCAACGCCTGGCAGAGGAGGGCGAACTCCTGGATCGTGTGGCAGACCTGATCGCCCAGGAGAAGGTGATTGGATGGTTCCAGGGCCGCATGGAGTTCGGCCCCAGGGCCCTGGGCAGCCGCAGCATCCTCGGCGACGCCCGCAGCCACACCATGCAGTCGAGGATGAACCTCAAGATCAAGTTCCGCGAGTCCTTCCGGCCCTTTGCCCCGTGTGTGCTCCAGGAGCGGGCCCACGACTACTTCGAGATGGAGCCCGGTCAGGAGAGCCCGTACATGCTCCTTGTTGCGCCCGTGCGTCGGGACAAACGAATCGATCCGACCGGCCCCCTTGCCAAGGGTCTGGACCGCCTCAAGACGCCCAGGAGCGTGATCCCGGCGGTCACCCACGTGGACGACTCCGCCCGGGTCCAGACGGTGGATGCCCGTCGCCATCCCAGACTGTACGGCCTGATCCGCCGCTTCCAGAGCAAGACCGGCTGTCCTGTGCTCATCAACACCAGCTTCAACATCCGCGGCGAGCCGATCGTGTGCACACCGGAGCAGGCCTATCGCTGCTTCATGGCCACGGACATGGACGTGCTGGTCATGGAGGACCTGGTGTTGTATAAAGAGGCCCAGCCCCAGGCGGCTGGGCCCGATGTGGCGGCCTACAAGGCCCAGGTCCGCATGGACTAGCCCGCATTTCTCAGGAGGCTTCGGACGGTCGGGGCGGCAGTGAGGCTGTGGACTGGAGTGGGTGCGTTTGAGAGGCAGACGCACCTGGGACAGGTTGTTCTGAGCGCGGCATGTTGGCCGGATGCAAGGCCGCAGGTCTCGTTTGCCCGGAGGCGTACCCAGGGCGGTACGTCGAGGACAAACGGGA
>JAGOQT010000093.1 GCA_018007255.1 Phycisphaerae bacterium
CCGACGGCCGCACAACGGTCCCGCTGAGCCTGGATCCCATGGATGCCGTGTTCGTGGTGCTCCGCGAGCGCGCCACAGCGACGTCGCGCACCCTGCCGGCGAGGACTGAGACGCCGGTCTGCACGGTGGAGGGGGCGTGGGACATCGGCTTCCAGCCGGACCGGGGCTCGCCCGCGAAGATCACCCTGGACAGGCTCTCCTCGTGGAGTGACCACGCCGATCCCGGCGTGAAATACTTCTCCGGCACAGGGACCTACACGAAGACCCTTCAGGCGGGGAGCGACTGGTTCAGGACCGGGGCGCAGTTGTGGCTGGACCTCGGGGACGTGAAGAACATCGCGGAGATATCCGTCAACGGCAAGTCTCTGGGCATCCTGTGGAAGCCGCCGTTCCGCGTGGACGCGACCCCCGCGCTGCAGCCGGGCGAGAACACGCTGCAGATCCGGGTGACGAACCTCTGGGTGAACCGGCTTGTCGGGGACCAGCAGCCCGGTGTGACGAAGATCATCACCTATACCTCACAGCCGTTCTACAGGGCCGACTCGACCGTGCTGCCCTCAGGGCTCTTGGGGCCGGTTCGGGTGGTGCGCAGGGAGGGGTGATTCCGGACCTGCCTGGAGCGGTGGCCGGGAAGGTGAGCCTTGCCGGTCACCCCTCATGGGGGATGGGCCCGGGGTCCCGACGGACTGTTGTGCGCGATGTCTCGGTGTGGTATAAAACCTCTAGGCGGACCCGTTCAGCCTGGGGCCGGCACCTCTGAAACACGGCTGCACCCTGTGGCTGTGGGACGGGCAGGCCCGATCGTGTCTGAAGGAGGTGTGGTCATGTACGAGAGATGGCTGCGTTGCTTCGTGTCGGCCGCTATCCTGGCCCTGGTTGTGGTGGGCACTGCATCCGGTTTCACGGCAGGCAGGGATCCGAGCCTGGTCGCTTGGTGGAGACTCGACGAAGGGGCGGGGAGCGTGGTCACGGACTCCAGCGGCAGCGGCTACCACGGGCATCTGAACGGCGACTGTACGTGGGGGGCCGGGAAGCTGGGCGGCGCTGTCCACATGGGCGGGACCAACGGCTACATCCAGGCCCCGCACGTGCCCCTGGACAGCCGGACCTGGACCCTTGCGATGTGGATCAATCCGGTGCTGACGGGTCCGGCGGTGATCTTCCGCGAGGAGGAGGCAGCCTCAGCGAATCTGAGCCTGCACGTTCGCATGGGGGGGGCCAGTTCCGGTGACCAGACGCCCGTTCGGGGTATTCGCCTGGGGTTCTACGGGAATGACCTCGAGACCGCGCCAGGGCTCATCCAAGACCACACGTGGTACCACCTGACCTTCTGGTACGATCATGAAGAGCGAATCAGGAGGATCTACGTCGATGGGGTGCAGGTCGCCCAGGGCACGGTGGCGAATCCGTTCGTCGGGAAGCTGGGGGATGTCGCACTGGGCGTTTGGCACGAGAGTCAGTACTACCAGGGGATCATGGACGACGTCAGGATCTACTACAAGGCCCTGACCGTGGACGAGATCGAGGAGGTCATGAAGGGGGGGGCAGACCCGGCCCTGGCCTCGGCTCCCAGCCCCAAGAACAAGGCTGCGGACGTGCCCCGCGACACGACCCTTGCGTGGATGCCCGGGATCTACCCTGGGACCCATGACGTGTTCCTGGGTACCTCCTTCGATGACGTGAACACGGCCGGCCGGGGCAGTGCCCTGCTGGTCAGCCAGGGTCAGACCTCCACGACCTATGACCCTGCCGGCCTGCTGGACTTCGGCCAGACCTACTACTGGCGGGTCGACGAGGTCAATGCCTCGCCCGACTCCTTCATCTACAAGGGGGATGTCTGGCGCTACACCGTAGAGCCCTATGCCTACCCGGTCACGCCCGTGGCGGCCAAGTCCTCCACCCCCTACGGTGCGAAGATGCTGGCCGTCAATACCATCAACGGCTCCGGCCTCGACCCCGACACGGACGAGCACTTGACCGGCCAGCAATACATGTGGCAGAGCGCAAAGGGCCCGCAGCCGGCCTGGATCCAGTATGAGTTTGACCAGGTCTACAAGCTCCATCAGATGTGGGTATGGAACCACAACAGCGACATGGAGCTGGAAAATGGCTACGGGGCCAAGGAGGTGGCCATCGACACCTCGATCGACGGGACCACGTGGACGGCCCTGCCCAAAGTCCCCGAGTTCGCCCAGGCCACGGGGGAGCCGAACTACGTGCACAACACGACCGTGGACTTCGGCGGTGCCCTGGCCAAGTACGTGAAGCTGACCCTCCTGACCAACTGGAGTGACGGTGCGGTCCCATACCGCGGGCTCAGCGAGGTCCGTTTCTTCCAGGCCCCTGTGCGGGCCCGGGGGCCCGAGCCTGCGTCCGGGGCCGCGGATGTGGAGTTGAGCACCGTGCTCAACTGGCGCCCTGGCCGGGAGGCTGCCAGCCATGAGGTCTACTTCGGGACGGCCCCGGACGCCCTGGTCTTGTCCAAGACCGTAACGGACCACAGGGTGGCCCTGGCCGACCTGGGCGCAGAGTACGACCAGACCTACTACTGGAAGGTCAACGAGGTCAACACCGCGGCCCAGGTCCAGTCCTGGGAGGGGCGGATCTGGAGCCTCTCGACGGCAGAGTACGGGGTGGTGGACGACTTCGAGGCCTACGACGATGCCTGCCGCCGGGTCTTCTTTACCTGGCTCGGTGGAGCCGCAGACTCCGGTTCCCTGGAGTGCGGGAGGGCACCCTATGCCGGCAACGGGACAGGCTCGGCCGTGGGGAACGACGTGCCCCCCTATGCGGACATGGACGTCGTGCACGCCGGCACGCAGTCCATGCCGTTCTCCTATGACAACACGGCAGGGTACGCCACGTCCGAGGCTACGCGGACCTTCGGCCCTGCGCAGGACTGGACCCGGGGCGGGGCCAAGACCTTGGTCCTGTTCTTCCGCGGCGATCCGGCCAACGGACCGGGCCAGCTCTACGTGAAGATCAACAACACCCGGGTGGACTACAACGGCAGCGCAGAGGCCCTCACACGGCCCCTGTGGAGGCAGTGGAACATCGACCTGGCCTCTGTGCCCGGCCTGCAGTCCGTGCAGTCTCTCTCGATCGGCGTGTCGGGGTCCGTACGGGGCAAGCTCCTCATCGACGACATCCTGCTGTACCGGACCGCCCCGGAGGTGCCGGTTCCCGTGGATCCGGGCACCACAGGGCTCTCGGCCTACTACACCTTTGAGGGCAACGTCCAGGACAGTTCGGGCAAGGGCAACCACGGCACGGCCGTGAACGACCCGACCTACCAGGAGTCCTGGGCCGGCCTCGGCCAGGCGCTCCGTTTGGATGGCGTCAACGACCACGTGGATCTGCCGATCGGCAATCTGGTCGGTACGCTGGCCAGCGCGACCTTCGCGACCTGGGTGGATTTCGACACCATGAGTGCCGGCGCCTGGCAGCGGGTCTTCGACTTCGGTACCGGAAGCACGGCCTACATGTTCCTGACACCGCGTCAGGGTACATCAGGGGCCATGCGTTTTGCCATCACGTCGAGCGGGAACGCGGCGGGGGCCGAGTCGATTCTGGATGCACCGACGAGGCTGCCTGAGGGCTGGCACCACGTGGCCGTCGTGATCGACGGTGCGACAAAGGCCATGCTGCTCTACCTGGACGGCGAGGTCCTGAACAGGGGTCCGACGAACACACTGCCCATGGATCTGGGCGTGACCACGCAGAACTGGCTGGGTCGGTCCCAGTACGACACGGACGGGTACTTCGGCGGCTCGCTGGACGAGTTCCGCATCTACGACCGTGCCTTGGAGGTCGGCGAGGTCAGGTATTTGGCCGGGGACCGGTAGCCCGCCGAGCCTGCCGGAGACGGATGCGGGCGGGAGGTTGACTCCCCGCTGGGCCGGACACGGGCCCGACTGCTTCTGGTAGGGATTGCGGGGGCTTGAAGCCCGCAGGTGTTGGTGCTTCCTGGTGGAGTGGATTGGACGTCCGGGACCACGTGGAGGCATCCCCTCTCCGGCCGTCGCGGTATGCCGGCCGCCTGGAAGCCCCGTCGTGGTCCCTGGTCGCCCCTGCTATTGAGCTCCGGGCGGCTGTCCGGTATTATGGGACGTGTGGGTCGTGGGACCTGCCGAGGAGGACACCGATGCATGCATTCTCACTCTTGGCCGCAGAGACGTAAGCAGCGATTTGACATAGGGTTATAATGGTAGATTGCGGAAGAGCGTCCTCGCTGTGGAGGCAGAGTGTGAAGGTGGTCACTTGTCTGCTTCTCGGAGTGGCCCAGCAGGCGATCGCTGCACACGTCGAGGTGGCCGAGCGACTGCTCGTCGATCTGCGGTCAGAGGACCTTGCAGCCGGCCCGGTCACTGCATGGCCTAACCGCGGCTCGCTGGGTGGCGTGTTCACGGCGGTCGGCAATCCCGTTGTGGAGGCGGTCGGCGACTGGGAGAACGTGGTCCGCCTGGACGGGGCAAGCTGTCTTGAGGGGCCTGTCAGCCCCACCGGGATCGCCGGGGCAGGGACCCGCTCCATAGAGGTCTGGGCCTACAACATAGGGGAGTCTTCCGAAGAGTGCATGGTCAGTTGGAGCCACCGCAGTGGGCCGGACGGCACCAACATGACCTTCAACTACGGCTGGGCGGATTTCGGCGCGGCCGGCCATTGGGGCGATGACGCCGACATGGCCTGGGAAGGCTTCGACAATGCCACTGTAGGTGGGGGCGGCTATCCGCCGTTGGAGAACTGGCAGTACTTGGTGTACACGTATGACGGTGCCACGGTGCGTCTCTACGTGAATGGCGAACTGAACAATGAAAGGACGGTTGGCCTCAACACCCATGGGGAGAACAACATCCGGATCGGCTGTCAGAACAACAAGGACAACACACCGATGGTGCCCAGCGCGAGGGCCTTCTCGGGTGCCCTTGCTCAGGTCCGCATCCATGACGGGGTATTGACCGCCGAGCAGATCCGGACCAATGCCCAGATTCGCATCCAAGCCTCCGGGCAGGCCTCCACTCCCAGTCCCCAGAACGGCGACCCGGAGGTCCTCGTGCGCAATCTTGTGCTGTCCTGGGAACCCTCGGAGTACCCGGCCACGCACACCGTGTACTTCAGCGAAGACGTGAATGCGGTTCGGGGTGGCACTGCAGAGGTCGCGTCAGGGCTGCGTGTCGCCTCGTATGACCCCGGGCCTCTGGACTACGAGACCACGTACTACTGGCGAGTGGACGAAGTCAATGACTCTCCCGACAAGAAGGTCTTTAGGGGTTCGGTCTGGGACTTCACGACAGAGCCTTACTCCGTGCCCATTCCGGGGCAGGCCCTCTCCGCAACGGCCTCCAGCGCCTCGCCGGATCAGGGACCGGAAAGGACGATCGACCGCTCCGGACTGGACGCCAATGACCTGCACTCCAGTAAGATCGCGGACATGTGGCAGACTGCGGTGGGCGCAACGGGACCGGTGTGGATCCAGTACGCCTTCGACAAGGTGGTCAAGCTCGACAGACTCCAGGTCTGGAATTACAACCAGGATCTGGAGTATGTGGTCGGCTTCGGCCTCAAGGAGGTCACGGTGGAGCACTCCCTGGACGCAGTGACCTGGACGGTCCTGGGCGACTTCACCCTTGCCCAGGGGCCCTCAGCGGCCGGTTACCGGGCCAACACGACGGTGGGGTTCGGAGGCGCTGCAGCCCGGTATGTCAGGCTGGCAGTCAAGAGCAGCTACGGCACGGGGATCGCGTACGGCCTCAGCGAGGTGCGGTTCTTCCAGATCCCCACGTATGCGAGAGACCCGGAGCCTGTGTCTGGAGCCGCAGGCGTGGCCCTGGATGCCGCGCTGAGCTGGCGGCCCGGCCGTGAGGCGACGCGGCACGAGGTCTACTTTGGGACCGACCCGAATGCCCTGGTCGTGTCCCAGACGGTGACCGAGCACGAGATCGCCCTGGGTTCCCTGTCTCCTCGGTACGGTCGCACCTACTACTGGAAGGTCGCGGAGGTCAACGACGCGGCGGCGGTTCAGTCGTGGATGAGCGATCTGTGGAGCTTCACGACCGTGGGGTATGAGGGGGTGGATGACTTTGAGTCGTACGGCAACGCCTCACCCAATCGACCCTTCCAGACCTGGCTGGATGGTATCGGTTACTCCGCCGATGAGTACTTCCCCGTGGAGTACGGGGGCAACGGGACCGGGGCGGCTGTGGGCCACGATATTTGGAGCGGCGAACATAGCCAGATCATGGAGACCGGAATTGTTCACGGCGGTGCGAAATCCATGCCGCTGTACTACGACAACGCTGGCCAGACCTACTCCCAGACGGACCGGACCTGGACGCCGGCCCAGGACTGGAGCCGGTTTGGGGTCACGACCCTGGTCGTCTTCTTCTACGGTAGGGCAGGTAATACCGGCCAACTCTACGTGAAGATCAACGGTACCAAGATCCCGTACCCCGGCAGCAGCGCAGACCTCGCGACCGAGGCCTGGACCCCATGGGAGATCGATCTGGCCTCCCACGGCGTCCCTCTTGCGAGCATCTCCTCCTTGAGCCTCGGGATCGACGGGAGCGGCGCAAGCGGGCTGATCTACCTAGACGATATCCGCCTGAAGTAGCGTGTACTCAGGCTTGGGTCTCTACGATGAGCCCTGTTCTGGAGGAATCGACGATGTCCAAGACCTATGCCTTCATACCGATCGTTCTGTGTCTGGCCGGCAGCGTGTATGCTGTGGGTCTTGGAACAGACGCTGCGTACTCCCTGGATACCTCGAGGGTCCTTGCCGGTCCTTACGACCCCACCCAGTTCACCTCGCTGGACGGGACCTGGGCGCACTATGCGTCAGACCGATGGGACGGCTCGGGGATCGGAGAAGGCAGCCCCGGTGGGATCAGTCCCATCGACGGGTATCTGCGGATTCAGGATACGGGCGACCCCCGGGATTACGGAGTGCCGGACGCAACCAGCAACTGCAAGATGTATCTGGTGCATAATATCGGCCCGGAGGGCGCGTCGGCGACCGTACTGGACGAAGGGGTGACGCTCTTCTTCAGGATACGCTTGGCGACCGGCGGTCTGCTGGATCAGCTGCGTCCCAACGGCGGCGGCAGCCTTGCCGACGTGCCGGCGACCGGCGATGGCTATGTCATTCACGACTCGGGAAAGGGGTTTGTCGGCATCAAGCAGGCGGCGAGAGGGATCATCTCGTTCAGCCTGGTCAGCGGGGAGGAAGACGGGGGCACGAGCGGGCTGGTCATGAACAGCCTGAACGGTCCGGCCCTGAGCAGCAACGTGGATTCGGGCGAGGGCACGGCGAACCTGATTCCGCTCGATCCCACGGTCTGGCATGATTTCTGGGTGACGATCCAGGCGGACCCGTCCGGGGTAGGAACGCATGCGGTCAGCGTGACCGTGGATGGGGGTCCGGCGCAGACGTTTGTGGTGACGGCGGGCAATGCCAACGACTTCGACGGGGTCGGTTTCATCGCCCTGGGGGCCGGATCCACGAACATCAGCGGGGCCTTTGACATCGCGGCCTTCCAGTTTGCGCCGGGCATCGTCGTGACGGGTGTGGCCTGTCCTGCACACGGGGCTGTGGATGTCGAGCGGGACGTCGTCCTCGGCTGGACCTCCTCGGAATCCGGCAGTGCCTGCAACGTGTATCTGGGAACCGATTCCGATGGGGTCCAGAACGCCGATGCCGGCAGCCCGCTGCGGATCGGTTCTGTGATCGATGCGAACACCTTCGATCCCGGTCCCCTCGAATACGGGCAGACCTATTACTGGCGGGTGGACAAGATCGGGGCTGCTCCTGAGTCCCAGGTCTCCAAGGGCCATGTCTGGAGCTTTACCGTGGAGCCGTTTGCCCGGGCGATCACAGCGGACCGCGTAACCGCCACGGCCTCCAGCCAGTCGCCGGATATGGGGGGACCGGAGAGGACGGCGGACGGGTCCGGCCTCAACGCCTTGGACCAGCATGACACGATGGAAGCAGACATGTGGACCAGCGATCTTGGCCAACAGCCGCCCGTCTGGATTCACTATGCGTTCGACAACACGGTCAAGCTGCATCAGATGCACGTCTGGAACTCGAACAGTGCACTGGAGTGGCTTGGCAACTGGGGCGTGAAGACCGCGACGGTGGAATACTCCACGGACGGTACGACGTGGACCGCGTTGGCAGACGTCCCGGAATTCGCCCAAGCCCCCGGCTCGGATGCGTACGATAGCTATACCACTGTGGACTTCGGCGGCGTCGCCGCCCAGTTTGTCAGGATGACCTTCACGAGCAGTTGGGGGGACGGGACGCAATACGGTCTGAGCGAGGTTCGGTTTCTCGCCATTCCCGTTTCGGCCCGAGATCCCCACCCGGTCCACGGGGCTGTGGGGGTGCCCCTCGATACCACTCTGAGCTGGCGGGCCGGGCGTGAAGCGGCCTCGCACGAGGTCTATCTCGGTACCGATCCGAATGCCCTGGCCCTCGCAGGCACGGCGTCCACCAACAGCTATGCTCCGGCCGACCTGATCCTCGGGACCCAGTACTCCTGGCGGGTCGATGAGGTCAATACCGCCGAGGCCGTAAGCAGATGGCCCGGTGAGGTCTGGGCCTTCACCGTAGTGGACTCCGTGTGTGTCGATGATTTTGAGAGCTACACGAACGATTCGCCCAAGCGAGTCTTCCAGACCTGGATCGACGGGCTTGGTTTCGAGCCCGATGCGTTCTTCCCGAGCGGGACTCTCGGAAACGGCACAGGCGCCGTGGTCGGCTATAACCCGGCGGAGCGCCCTGTGATGGAATACGCCATCGTGCATGACGGCCGGCAGTCCATGCCGCTCACGTACACCGGGCTGTCCGAAACCACGCGGACCTTTGAGCCGCCGCAGGACTGGAGCCGGTACGGCATCACCACGCTGGTCCTGCACTTCTGCGGCGATGTGAACAACGTCGGTGCCCCGCTCTACGTGAAGATCAACGGCACCCAGGTGCAGTACAACCAGGGCACGCCCAGTACCACGCTGGCCGAATGGACGCAGTGGAACATCCCTCTGGCCTCCTTCGGCGCGGCCCTGAAGAGCGTCACGACGCTCACGATCGGCGTGGGCAGCGGCTCGGCCGGCGCAACCGGGATCCTCTTCATCGATGATATCCGGCTGTATGCCGTGCCGCCTGAGGCCCTGGATTGATGGCCGGCGTAGATCTCCTGGCGTGCGGCTGCGCCGGCTGTGACTGGATCGTGCACTGTTGGGAAGCTCTAAGGACCGGACCGGTTCTCTGGAGGGCAGAGTCATGGGTCGCATGATGTGGACCACGATGGTATCGAGCGTGTTGGCGGTGTTCTGCCTTGCCGGCAGCGGGGCCGGGGCGGCCGATGTTCTCTTTGTCACGCGCGAAGACGATCCGCTGGATGCTGTGGACGCTCACATCGTGACCTTCCTGGAAGGGCTTGGGCACACGGTCCGCCTGATCGATGACGATGAAGACGAGGCGGACACACAGACTGCGGCAAGAGGAGCCGACGTGGTCTTCATGTCGCAGTCGGTCAACGAGACCTTCATGAGGAACAAGATCACGGCCATCGAGACCCCGATGATTGTCGCTGAAGCAGCGGTGTGGGTTGAAATGGGCATGACCTTCGGGGCCGGTGGCCTGTTGACCGTAGGGTCTACGCACATCGACATCGTCCAGCCCGGGCATGTCCTTGCAGCAGGTCTGAGCGGAACCGTGCCCGTACTGAACGCGACCGGCTCCGCCCACCTGGGCATGGGGATCGCAGGCGATCAGGCGGAGGTGGTTGCCAGGGCCACCTTGTCCGACGGCCGGACGTACGATGTGATCTATGTCTACGAAAAGGGAGCCCTTCTGCCGGTGGCTCCGGCGGACGGAAGCGGCCAGGTGGCGGCGGAGATGCGCATCTGCTTCGGCTTCGACCAGATGTCCGTCGTGGAATGGAATGATCAGGCCTACGCATTGCTCCTCGCAGCGGTAGACTATGCCCTCGGTGATACGGGCCGTGCCCTGAATCCAGATCCGTCCGACGGGCAGGAAGGGGTCTCTCGGGACGTGGTCATGAGCTGGACACCGGGGCACGATGCCCAATCCCACGATCTCTACTTGGGTACCATGTTCGAGGACGTCAACCGTGCGGACGCCGCAAGCCCGCTGCGGGTCGGTCCGGGGATCGATGCGAACACACTCGATCCGGGACGCCTAGAATATGGCCAGACCTACTACTGGCGGGTGGATGAGATCGGCGGCCCTCCTGAGTCCAAGGTCTTCAAGGGCGATCTCTGGAGCTTCACCGTGGAGCCGTTCGCTTGCACCGTCACACCGGACAGCATCACCGCCACGGCCTCCAGCTCGCTCAATGCCAACTCGGGGCCCGAGAAGACGGCGGACGGGTCCGGCCTCAATGCCTCAGACGAGCATGACACGACGAGCACCACCATGTGGACGAGCGGCACGGGTCAACAGCCGCCGGTCTGGATCCAGTACGAGTTCGACCAGGTCTACAAGCTCCACGAGATGTGGGTCTGGAACTCGAATTATGCACTGGAGTGGAAGTTCGGTTTGGGCGTCAAGACTGCGACGATTGAGTACTCCACGGACGGCATCCTGTGGACTGCGTTGGCCAATGTCCCTGAATTCGCCAGGGCACCCAGTGCCGCAGGCTACGCTCACAATACGACGGTGGGCTTCGGCGGGGTCTCTGCCCGGTTCGTCAGGATCACCTGCACCAGCAGTTGGGGCGGGCGGGATCAATACAGCCTGAGCGAGGTTCGGTTCTTCGCTATCCCCGTGCAGGCCCGAGACCCCAATCCGGCCACCGGGGCTGTGGGGGTGTCCCCAGACGCGACTCTGAGCTGGAGGTCCGGGCGTGAAGCGGCATCGCACGAGATCCATCTCGGCACGGACATGCAGGCCGTGGCGGACAGCACGGCCCCCGCCGCTACGGTGAGCCAGGCGGCATACGCACCGGCGAACCTGCACCTGGATACGACCTACTACTGGAAGGTGGTCGAGGTCAACCGGGTCGAAGGCCCCGGCGCCTGGGGCAGCAAGGTCTGGAGCTTCTCTACGTCGCCGTATCTGGTCGTCGATGACTTCGAGGGCTACGGCAATTGCTCACCCCAACGGGTCTTCCAGACCTGGATCGACGGACTGGGCTTCTCAGCCGATGAGTTCTTCCCGGCCGGAAACGGCGGCAACGGCAGCGGCGCCATCGTCGGGTACGACCCGAAGGCCGGTCCCATTATGGAGTACACGATCGTGCATGGCGGCCACCGGTCCATGCCCCTTTCCTATGGGGGGGCATCCGAGGCCACGCGGACCTATGAGCCGGCCCAGGACTGGAGTCGGCATGGCATCCGGAGCCTGGTGCTGTTCTTCCAGGGCGATGCGACCAACACGCCGGCGGAGCTCTATGTGGCCATCAACGGTGTCAAGGTGCCGTATGGCGGCGATCACGGCGACCTGGCTGTGGCCGAGTGGAAGGAGTGCAGGATCGATCTGCCGGCTGCGGCGGGTCTTGAGGCCGTCAGGACCCTGACGATCGGGGTCTCCAGCGGCCAGGGCATGCTCCGCATCGATGACATCAGCCTGGCTCCTTCCGCCCCTGTGGTCAGCCCCTGACCTGCACCCCCTTCTACGCACTGCGGACGAAGGGTGACCGACACCCATGACCTCGCCGGCGAGCGCAAGGGACTGTCCGTCGAGACCGGGGAGCGGCTGCCCCTGTTCATGCGGATAGAGAGAACCTGCCAGATCAACCGGCAGGTCCTGCGATTCTTGGGCCTGCACGCGGGTCCTTCGCCCCCATGCACATCGTGTCCCCCTGCGCATCCGTGGATCTTGACCCAGGGGAGTGTCGGGCGTATCCTGGCGCCGTTCCGGGCGTGCGGTCGCTTGGGCGATCGGG
>JAGOQT010000447.1 GCA_018007255.1 Phycisphaerae bacterium
CTCCAGGACTTCGCCGGCCCGGACGGCCAGAGATGGTACCAGCGCCTGGCCGAGATCGTGGCTGAGATTGTCTGCGAGAAGGACCGTATCGGCACGTCCAATACCAGCAACGTGGGCATGATCGTGGGCGGGACCAGCCCTGCAGAGGCGGCCGATCTGCGGGACCGATACGACAAGATCTGGTTCCTCGTGCCCGGCTACGGAAGCCAGGGCGCCTCGGGCGAGGACTGCATCCGTTTCTGCAAGGCGGATGGGACCGGGGCCTTGATCGCGGCCTCCCGGTCCATCATCTACGCCTACGAGCGGCCCCAGTACCGGGAAGCCTTCGGGGACAACTGGAAGAAGTGCATTGAACAGGCCGTGGTCGACGCCAAGGTCGACCTGTCCAAGGCCATGGAGACCAAGCTCTAGCCACGGAGGGCAGGCAGGATGGAGTCCCATCCGGAGGCCATTGGTGCCGGAGTCGGGCAACCACGTGGCACACCCGGGCCCGCACATTCCGGTCCGCCCTCCCCCCATCGCTTCGCAGGCCAGACCGTGGTGGTCATGGGCCTGGGGCGGTTCGGCGGAGGCACCGATGCAGCGAGGTTTCTGGCGGCCGGCGGGGCCAGGGTCATCGTCACGGACGCAGCCCCCGCAGACCGGCTGGTCGAGTCGGTCAGGGAGCTCGCAGGCCTGGATTCCATCGAACTCCACCTGGGCGGCCATAGGATGGAGGACTTCAACCGGGCCGACCTCGTCGTGGTCAACCCCGCGGTTCCGGATCAGAACCCCTTCCTGGCCGCAGCCCGCCAGCGAGGTTGCCCCGCAGTCACGGCCGTGAATCTGTTCCTGCAAGCCTGTCCAGCCACGGTCGTGGGGATCACCGGCTCCAACGGCAAGAGCACCACCGCGGCCCTGACGGCCCACCTCCTGCAGGCCGCTGAAGGTCGCCCCCCCGTGCAGTACCGAAGGGCCTGGCTCAGCGGCAACATCGGCCATGTGCCTCTGCTGGGGCTGTTGGACCAGACCGAGCCCGAGGACGTGGTCGTGCTGGAGCTCTCGAGTTTCCAGATCGAGAGGTTCGTGCACATCGAGAGGGGACCCAGGATCGCGATGCTGACGAACCTGACCCCCAATCACCTGGACCGGCACGGCACGTTCGAGGCCTACTGCCAGGCCAAGGAGAACCTCTTCAAGGTCCAGCCCCTGGACCCCTCGGATCCCGCCCTGTCGCTCTTCTTCGCCGAGGACCCGGTGGGCCGGCAGTGGTTCGACAGGTACAGCAGCCAGCCCGGGCGGGTCTGCCGAGTGTTCTCGCCGGACGACGTGCCGAGCCCCCTTCGACAGGCCTTCCACCTGCCCGGCCGGGCCAATCTCTGCAACCTGGCGGCCGCGTATGCGGTGGTCCGGCATCTGGGCGTCACGGACGCCCAGATCGAGCAGGCCCTTCCCGGCTTTCGTTCTCTGCCTCACCGGCTGGAATGGATCGCGGACATTCGGGGGGTCCGCTACTACAACGACTCGATCGCCACCACGCCGGAGAGCGCGATCGTGGCCTTGACCGCGTTCGACGAGCCCAAGGTCATCATCGCGGGCGGCTCGGACAAGGGGGTCCCGTTCGATGCCTTCGGCCGGACCGTGGCCACACGGGCCAAGGCGGCCGTCCTGGTCGGCGCAACGGCCGGCAAGATTGCGGAGGCCATCCGGGCCTGCCCGGACAACCAAGCCCGGATCCTGGAGGCCCGGACCTTTGCGCAGGCGGTGGAACTCGCCAGCCGGGCCGCAGACCCGGGCGACATCGTCCTGCTCAGTCCCGCCTGCGCGAGCTTCGACCTGTTCAACAACTTCCAGGAACGGGGCCTGGAGTTCGCCCGCCTCGTGCGCGAGTTGAACCGCTGAGTCTGGGCGGTTATCGGAACGCGCGGATCGGCCTGCCCCGGTGCGGGCCCGCGCGCAGCCCATGCCCGGACCCCGCATGGAACAACGGCCCCGCCCACCCTCGCGTCGCCCGAAGCCTTGTGAGAAATGCGGGCTAAAGGGGCCCCTGCGGACGGACGATGTGCCCAGTGAACCCGACTGCATGGCTTCCGAGGGCACCGTCATGGATCAGAATGGATCGAGAGAGCGAAGGTCAGAGCCAAGGCTTCGGTACAACTGGCCCGTGTGGGTGAGCGAGGACATGGCCCAGGACAGGGTCATCCAGGGCCAGATGGTGGACCTCAACAGCCGCTCCGCCGCGTTCACCCTGGCCACACACGACGGTCACCGCTGGGAACATCAGCGACTGATCACGCGATTCGGCGTGCCCCAAGTCGGACCGCAAGGTCAGTTCCAGGTGGTGGACCTCGTGCGGGAGGGCCACATCTACCGCGTGGAGCGGCCCAACCCGCACACGTGGCGGGTCGTGTTACACTTCCACGCCCCCCTGCCGTTCAGGCCCGGCGAACACAGCGAGGACCTGTGCAACCTGGAACAGGCCCTGGAACCGGCCCTCGTTTAGCCCGCATTTCTCACAAGCCTTCGGTTCTGAGCGGTCCTGTTGTCCGGCTGCTGCGTTCTCGGTCCCGTTTGTCCTCAGCGTACCGCAGCGGGTACGCCTCCGGGCAACCGGGACCTGCGGCCTTGCATCCGGCCAACATGCCGCGCTCAGAAC
>JAGOQT010000448.1 GCA_018007255.1 Phycisphaerae bacterium
GTCTGGGGGTCAGGCGGACCTCTCAGGGTGGGTCCTGAGCGACGGCTCCGAGACACCCGGGTTCAGGATCCCTGAGGCCACCTTTCTTCCGGCCGGCGGTACGGTGGCGTTCTGGGCCTCGCACTGGGGCGGCGCATTGTCTCTGAACCCGGGCGGCGGCCGTGTGGCCCTGGTCTCGGCGGACGGGCGGAGGGTGATGGACGCAGTCACCTATGGTGCGGAGGAACCGGGCATGCCCCTGGGCCGTTTCCCCAACGGGGCCTACGGCCTCCGCGCCCTTGCCGGCCCCACACCCGGTTCTGTGAACCTGGCCCTTCGAGACCGGGACGTGGTCATCAACGAGATCATGTACCACCCCATCTCGGAGGACAGGGCGGACGAGTACCTCGAGCTGCACAACAAGGGCACCCGGGCGGTGGATGTGGGCGCCTGGGTGGTGGACGGCGCGGTCCGCTACACGATCCCAGCGGGGACCGTCATCGCGGCCGGCGGGTATCTTGTCGTGGCCGCGGATGCAGGGCGGATGATCGGCCGGTATGCGAATCTCACTGCCGCCAACACGGTGGGGGACTTCTCCGGTCAGTTGGACAACCGGGGCGAGCGGATCCAACTGTTCAAACCGACGGTCGCGTCGCCGACAGATACCCGCCTGGTCCTGATGGACGAGGTGGCCTACGGCGATGGGGGTAACTGGGGCAGGTGGACCGACGGCGGAGGGAGCAGTCTGGAGTTGAAGGACCCCCACAGCGACAACAGCCGTCCGGGCAACTGGGCCGGGAGCGACGAGACCGCCAAGGCCCCCTGGACGACCTTCAGCCACACGGGCACGCTCGACCTGGGGTCGGGCACGTGCGACGAGTTTGAGGTCCTGTTGCTGGAGAGCGGCGAGTGCCTCGTGGATGACATGGTCATCCAGAAGGGCGGCACAGCCCAGAACCGGGCCAAGAACGGGAATCTCGAGTCGGGCCAAACCGGGTGGATCACGGAGGGCAACCACTCCGGGTCCGTGGTCGAGAACGGCAGGGGGGTCGGCGGCTCCAGAGGGATGCACGTCGTGGCAACCGGCGACGGAGACAACCTGCCCAACTGTCTCCGGCAAGGCCTCACGTCGAAGCTGAATTCGGGCGACACGGCGACCCTCAGCGCGAAGGCCCGCTGGCTCCGCGGCAACCGAAACCTCCTGCTTCGCCTGCACGGCAATTACCTGGAGGCGGTCGGCACCCTGGACCTGCCGGACAACCTCGGCACCCCCGGCCTGCCCACCAGCACGGCCACGGACAATGCCGGTCCTGTGATCGAAGAGGTGAACCACGGGCCTGTTCTGCCGGAATCGGGCCAGGCCGTGACGGTCACCGCGAGGGTTCATGACCCGGACGGGGTTAGCACGGTCACGCTCTACTACCGCATCGATGGGAGTGCCTTCAGCGGGTCTGTCCTCATGCAGGACAGCGGCGGGGGGGGCGACCGGGTGGCCGACGACGGCCTGTTCACGGCAGTGCTGCCGGGCCGGCCCGCAGGCACCCTGATCGCGTTCACCATCCTGGCCAAGGACGGGGCGGTCCCTCCTGCCTTGAGTGCGTTTCCGGAGGGGGGTTCGGAGGCCCTCATCCGGGTCGGAGACCGCGTCGCCCCGGGCGTGTTCGGGAACTACAAGATCTGGCTCACCGCGGCGAACAGCGCGGCCTGGTCGAGCTGGCCCAAGATGAGCAATGAGGTGATCGGCTGCACCTTCGTCTACGGGGACTTCCGGGTCGTGCACAACGCAGGGATCCGGATGCGGGGAAGCGGATGGATTCGGCCCAGGTTCAGCGACCCGTTCGATTGGATCGCGTCGTACATCGTCAAGGTCGACAAGGCCGACCGGGTCTTGGGCTCAACGTCCCTGAACCTGGACAACCTCAAGCAGCAGGACGTGTGGGGGCGGGGCGTACTCGATCCGACCTACCTGAGGGAGCGGATGTCGTTCTGGATCGGCGAGCAGCTCGGCGTGGAGACCTGCTACCAGCGGTTCGTCCTGCTCGACCTGAACGGGGTCCGCAAGGGGGTCGTGTTCACGGACACCCAGCACCCCAACCAGGACTACCTGCGGTGCTGGTTCCCGAACGACGACAACGGCCACTCGTTCGAGGTGGATTCCTGGTTCGAGTACGACAATGGGTCTCCGGGCTACAAGGGCAATGCCACGCTCGAACGGTTCACCACCACGGGCGGGGTCCTCAAGCAGGCGAGGTACCGCTGGAACTGGGAGAAGAAGGTCGCCCATGCCGCGGACGACGACTACGCGCCGTTTCTCGAGTTGGTCGAGGTCATGAACAGCAGCTCCGACTACTACACGAAGGTCGACGCCCTGGTGGACTGGGACCAGTGGATGCGGGGGTTCGCGGTCCGGCGGGGCGCAGCGGCGGACCGGGACGGGTACGGATATGAGGCGGGGAAGAACGCCTTCGTGTACAAGGGGGAGGGCACGCGGTGGAAGTACCTCCTCTGGGACCTGGACCTGGGCTTCGGGATCGAGCGGGGCTACAACCACGGTCTCTTCGCCGAGATCGGGGATCCGGTCCTGCGCGATCGGTTCTTCCAGGAGCCCGCGTTCCGACGGGCCTATTGGCGGGCCCTCCAGGACCTGGTGGAT
>JAGOQT010000094.1 GCA_018007255.1 Phycisphaerae bacterium
GATGGCGTCTGCCCGGGTCCACACCGCCAGGTCCAGGCTGTGCCGGCAGGGACACTCGTCGTCCACCAGGTCGGCCTTGCCGGCCAACACCCCCCGGATCAGGTCCAGCCCGTTGTCCGTGGCCCTCTTCAGGTTGGCGACGATCTCCTCCAGGAGGGTCTGTCTCTGGGCCCCGCGAGGGGGCATCCTCCAACAGTCGTAGTCGCTGACCAGGGCGATCAGCGAGTAGCAGATCTGGGCCTCGCGCGCGAGCTTGGCCTCGGGCAGGGCCGTCATGCCGATCAAGTCGCCACCCCAGGTCCGGTGCATCCGAGACTCCGCGCGGGTGGAGAACTGCGGCCCCTCCATGCACACGTAGGTCCCCTTCGGATGGGTCCTGACCTGGAGCGACCGGGCGGTGCGCACGAGCACACCGTGGACCCGCCTGCACACGGGTTCGGCCATCTCGCAGTGGACCGCGCCGCAGGCGTGGAAGAAGCTGCCCTCGCGCCGAAAGGTCTTGTCGATGAACTGGTCCACGGCAACGAGGTGGCCGGGCCCGATCCCACCGCGGAGCGACCCCACCGCGCCGCTGGCGAGGATCGTGCGGACCCCCAGCTTCTTGAGGGCAAAGACGTTGGCCGCGTAGGGGACGGACCCGGGGTTCAGACGATGGCCCAGGCCATGGCGATTCAGGAACGCCACCTCGCGGCGCCCCAGCCGGCCCACCAGGATCGGTCCGCTGGGCCGGCCGAACGGCGTATCCGGAAGGTGCCTCTCTGTGTCCGTCATGTGTGCGGCGAGGGCATCGCCCAGGCCTGTTCCGCCGATCAGTCCGATCAATGCCTTGGACATCCAGTCCCCTCGGTGTGTACGGTTCAGAAGTAGTACGCCAGCTCCAGGCGGGCGAAGTCGTCGCCTTGCAGGCCGTAATAGCGGTTCTCCGGGGGCACATCCATGAAGGCGCACACGTCGAGGGACAGCCTCCAATGGGTCCCCAGGCGGCGGCTGGCCTCCAGCACGGCGATCTTGCTCGAGTCGTCCACGTCCTGGATCCAGCCCAGGAGCACCTGGCTTGTGGCCGCGTCATTGGGGCTCCACCGCAGCCCCACCATCGCGTTGTTCCGGTACACCGTGGTGGCCTCCTCACCTCGGTCGTCATAGACGTACTCGCAGACCAGCCCCAGGTCTGCGCCCGTTCCTCCCACGTTGACGAACGTGTACTCCACGCCGCCGGTGGCCGCGAAGTAGCCGTCGAAGTAGCCGTGTTTGTATAGGGCCTCGAGCTTCCAGAGCCAGTTGCCCCGCGACCACTGCAGGTCGCCCCCGATCTGCTCGGTCTCCTGGTAGAAGCTGCCCAGGACGTCCTGGCCCCTGCTGTTCGTGGTCGGATAGAGCAGGGGCTCGCGGTCCGTTCCGTTGAACAGGAAGATCCCGAAATCAACGGGGCCGAGGCTGTGACTGTATCGCAGAGCCAGGTCCCATCGATGCTCCCCGTCCGGGCTTTCGTAGATCACCTCGTCCGGGTCTATGGGCAGGGCAGGCCGCAGCCGGCCCTTGGGACCCGGGAAGGTCCGTTCGCGAAAGTAGGGCATGATCAGACAGTCCACTCGTCCCCAGGGTTGCAGCAGGGCGAACTGGAACATGGGTTGGCCCAGCTTGTCCTCGCCGTGGATGTGCTCGACCAGGTCGGTCTGGTTGATGATGTCCACCAGGTGTACGAACTCCGTGGCCCCCCAGAAGACCCTGCCGACTCCGACCCGGACCTCGAACTCCTCCTGAGGATAGAACACGTTCAGCTCCCGGAGATCCACATGAGAACGCTCGGGGTCTGCGCTGTCCAGCCGGCCGAACGGGGTGAAGGTCACGCTGGAGCCATTCTCCCACCGGTGATAGAACGTGGGCTGCCCGGCCACGGACACATCCTGCCACGCCTGGCCCGCATACCACGGATCGCCGAAGAAGGCCCGCCCCTCGCCTGCCACATACCCGGAGATCTCCACGGCCCCGGCCGTGGCGACCCCAGCCACGAGGCACCAGGCCAGGGACAGCAGGCCGCACACCAGACGCGGTCCCGTCCACATCACCCTTCGTGCCCCCCAGCCGGTCACAGGTCGCAGGGCGCGGGTCATCGGATTCTCAGCAGGGCATTGGTCGTGAGGTCCTCGGGCTTGAGCCCGACGCCGAATCGGTAGTCCGACCAGATCAGATCCGTGCTCTTCCCGGTCTGCGTATTGACCATGTGCATCCGGCCCGGTCGCCAAAACCGGTCCGCGTGCCGCTCATAGCCGTCCAGGGTCAGGCTCTTGAGCAGCAT
The DNA here is from genome assembly GCA_018007255.1 of Phycisphaerae bacterium. Classification (GTDB taxonomy): domain Bacteria; phylum Planctomycetota; class Phycisphaerae; order Sedimentisphaerales; family Anaerobacaceae; genus DTPU01. Next base: position 2,297 of record JAGOQT010000094.1, read on the forward strand.
GCCCTTTCGGTCGTAGTACTCGACCTTCAGGGTGCGATACTCGGCCTTGTCGATCCAGACCCGCTGGCGGCTGTAGCCGGAGTTCTTGCGGTCCACGGGGACCCGCTCGATCACGAGGCAATCCGTGCCGTCCAGGGTCTCGTCGGGCAGGGCCAGGTAGGTGTACTTCTCCAACTCCTGGACGGCGATGTCTTCATAGGCGAATTCGCTTCCCACAAAGGAGCCGGACCGGTTGGAGGAGGCAATGCGTTTGACGCGTTTGAGGGCAGGCAAGTAGAGCCACTGGTCGTCGTCCCGGGTCTTGTGGGTGTGCGTCAGCAGGGCCGTATCCTTGATATCCGGGGGATGGTCAAACAGACACAAGGACCGGTCGCCGTCGCCGGACACCTCGAGACTGCTGATCTGCATGACCCGTTGGCTCTCCTGGCCGCGGCTGTTGCGGAGGACCATGGTCAGACTCGCGCTGAAGTCGCCGTATCCGCTGTGTCGGCGGTCGACCTCCTGCGCAATGGACAGTCCCCGCTCCGCCGGGTCCTCGGCCCAGGCGACCGCGGCCGCCGAAACGAGGGTCCAACCCACGGCGAGGATCATCCTAGTGCCTTGCTGCATCATGACTCGACCCTTCTTTCTCCAAGGGGGCAGGGGACGGCGGTAGTGTAGTGGCCCTGCGGTCCGTTGTCATCAGCAATCCGGGCAGCAGCAGGTAATCCATCCAACAGGCGATCCCAAAGGTCAACGCGCAGATCAGGCCCATCTCCACGCTGACCCGGTAGTGCGAGAGGGTCAGGATCAGGAACCCGCCGACCAGCGAGAGGGTCGCCACCCACATGGCTGTCCCGACCTCATAGAAGGCGTGGCGAATCGCCGAGGCCGGGTCCTGGCCCCGCCCCCGGGCCTCTTGATACTGGGTCAGATAGTGGATCGTGTCGACCACCACAATGCCGATCGTCATGGCCACCACGACCGAGAGCCCGAGCCCCACCTGGTGGTGGACATACCCCCAGACCCCGAAGGCCATGAAGGGCGGGATCAGATTGGGCACCAGGCTCAGCGCAGCGAGCTTGAGGCTGCGAAGGCCCACGATCAGACAGACGGACACCAACACCAGGGAGACCGCGGACCCCCACAACATGCTGCGGACATTTCGCTGCGTGATGTGCGCCCACACCACGGAAAGACTGGTCCCCTGGGTCTGCATGGAGGCCGGGGCATGGGCCTCGAGCCAGGCCCGGGCCCGGCGGTCCGCGTGCCGCACCTCGCTGGATCGGAGGCTCTCGAACAGGACCGTCATGCGGGTGGCCGAGCGGTCCACGTCGATCTGCATGTTCAGGTCATGGCCGGGGGGAAGGACCATCTCATAGAGCAGCAGGTACTGGGCCGCAAGGTCGGCCTGCTCCGGGATCCGCTCGAAGCGGTCCTCGCCCCCGTGCAGGGTCTTGTTGAGCCGCTTCATGACATCGGCAAACGAGCTGACATATCGAACCCTGGGCTGCCGGCGGTACCACTGGGCGAACCGGTCCACCGTGTCCAGGTAGTTGGGGTCCGTGATGCCTCCCGGCCGGCCTGCCGGGAGGGAGTACTCGATGAGATCCCAACCTGAGAGGTTCTCGATCATGTAGTCCGTGGCCCTTCGGAACTCGTAGGACCGGTCCAGGTACGTAAGGTAGTTGTCGTCCAGCTCGATCCAGGCCGTGCCTGCGCCCGTGACAGCCGCGGCGATGAAGACGATCGCCATGACCCGTCTGGGCCAGCGGAGCACCCATTCGGTCAGACGCCGCGTGAGCCGGATCGGCCGGGCCTCCAGACCGGGTTTGACGCGGATGGGCAACACGGCCACCAGGGCTGGCAACAGCAGCATGGCATAGAAGAACGCGGCCCCCACCCCCAGATTGACGATGTCGCTCAGGTCGGCAAAGGGCGGAGACTCGGAGAAGTTGACGCCCCAGAACGCCACGATCGTGGTGATGTTCGTGAGGAACACGGGTCTCAGATTCGCTTCCACGGCCGTGAGGACGGCCTCGCTTCGGGTGCGGCCCTTGCCCATCAAGGCCATCATGCTGGCCAGCAGGTGCACGCTGTCCGCCACGGACAAGGTCAGAATCAGGGTCGGGGCGCCGACGCTGGCTGCGTTGATCTGGATCCCAAGCCAGCCCGCCAGCCCCAGGCCGGTCACGAGCGAGGCCGTAATCACGATGAGGATGATCACCGTGGGCCACGCGGACCTGAGGCTCGCCCCCACCAGGACGGCCAGGACCCCCAGCATGAGGGGGGCCAGGGTCAGGAGGTCCTTGCGGGCCGCGTCGGAGAAGGCGTCGTCCACGATCACGCCGCCGGTCAGGTACAGGTCGATGGCCGGATGGGCCTTGCGAAACTCGTCTTTCAGACGATAGGCGAACCGGGCCACATCCGCAACCTCCTGCCTGGACCGCCCGGGCAGCTGCAGGTTGGAGTAGGCCGCCGCGCAGTGGCCCGAACGCGAGACCAGGAAGTTGACATAGCCCGAGTGAGACAGGACGCGGTCACGCACGGAGGCCAGATCCGCATCGGACAGGGTCTGGACGTCGGGGATCAAGTCCGAGACCACCAGGTCGTCTCCCTGGGCCTGGACGTCGGGACAGTTGGCGATCGAGCGGACGCGGTGCGAGTACGGGATCTCCCAGCAGGCCTCGGTCAGCTCAGCCAGGGCCGCGAGGGTGGGCCGTGTAAAGACATCCCCGTCCTTGGGCGCGACCACGAACACCACGTTCTGCTCGTTGCTGTAGGTCTGCTCAAAGGCCCGGAGGGCCTCGTACTGAGGGTTGTGCTCGCCGAAGAAGACCCGGGTATTGTTGTTGATCTTCAGGCGGGGCAGACCCAGTGCGCACAAGGCCACCACGGCCGTGGCCACGACCACAATCAGCCAGCGATGGGCAACCACCCAGGGGCCCAGTCTCTTCTGCAAGGGCATCATATCTCGGTTGTCCTGACCCGGTCTCGGCCGTCCGGGTCCGAGACAGGGCTGGGTATCATGCCACACGGACCGGCCTCTCACAAGGGGTGGTTCTAGGGTCGAATCTCCGCGTCGGTCAGGTAACACGGGGGCTCATTGAGCCAGTCCCCTGCGGCCGCATCAGGTCCCAGACATCGGTAGTTCCCCCTGCACAGGGCAAACCACCGGCATCCCTTGCAGCGCGGATCCGCGAACCGGTCCTTGTGGCGGAGCCGCCAGAGGACCGGGTCCGAGGTGTCCTGCCAGATCTCGCCGAACGGCCTGTGCAGGACGTTGCCCAGTGTGTGGTTCCTCCAGAACTGGTCCGTGTACACACTGCCCTCCCAGCCCACGCACGCGATCCCCTGGCCGACCCGGTTCCCGCCCGCCCGCAGCAGGAGGGCCTGGGCCTCCCCCAGGCCGGGGTGGCCTTCCCGCTCCATCCGCATCAGGAGGTAGGGGCCGTCCGCATGGTTGTCCACGGTCAGGACCTCTCCGATCCACGCTGCACAGAGGGCGGTCCTCTCCAGGATGGCGTCCACTGCGGACCGCACTTGGGCAGGGGAAGGCACGGCCTCGTCCGCCACCCTGCCCGAGCGGACCAGGTGGTAGAAGCAGATCCGGAGGATGCCCTGGTCTCGGGCCAGGTCGAAGACAAACGGCACATGCCCGGCGTTCTCGCGGGTGATCGTGAATCGCAGGCCGGTCCTCAGCCCGATCCGCCGGCAGTGGCCGATCCCTTCCACGGCCCGCTGGAACGCGCCCGGGGACCTGCGGAACCCATCGTGAAACGCGGGGGGACCGTCAATGGAGATGCCCACGTAGCTCACGCCCAGGCCCGCCAGCCGCTCCGCAACACCCCGGTCGATCAAGGTCCCGTTGGTGGACAGGACCGCGCGGAGATCGATCCGACGGGCCTCGCCGAGGAGGTCGAACAGGTCGTCCCGCAACAGGGGCTCGCCCCCGCTGAACAGGACCGCCGGACACGAGGCCTGCTTGAGCTGTCCCAGCAGGGCCTTGGCCTGGTCCAGGGACAGTTCGTCGGGTGCCCTGTCGCAGCCGGAGCTGCTGTAGCAGTGCTCGCACCGGAGGTTGCACCTGCGGGTGCAGTTGTAGGCCACGACCGGACCGGTCCGACCGGACCGTGCGTAGCGCAGGGGGTCGGACGAACCGGCCACACCGCAGTAGAGCTTGGAGACGTTGATCATCCGCGCTCCCCGATCATGGCCCGGATCAATCCCTGGATGGTATGGTCGCGGGCCTCTGCATCCACGCGCACGCCCAGGTCGCGGAGTTGTCTGGAGGTCACCGGACCGATGGACGCAACGCGGACCCTCCCCTCGGCCAGACAGGCAGCAGGGACCTGATCGAAGAAGGCCCTGGCCTCGGACGCGCTGGCGAAGGTCAACCACTGGACCTTGCCCAGCCGGATCTCCTCCAACAGACCGGACGCGTCCCCTCGAACCGGCTCGGCCGTGTACACGGCGGCCTGGTCCACACAGGCCCCGGCCTCCGCCAGGTCGTCCATCAGGCCATGGTCCGCCAGTCCTGAGCGGAGCAGCAACACAGACCTGCCCCGCACGCCGGCCCGCTCGATCAACTGCCTGCCCAGGTCCCTGCTCGTGAACACCTCCGGGACCAGATCCGCCCTGATCCCAGAGGCCCGGAGCCGCTCGGCCGTGGCAGGGCCGAGGGCCGCAATCGAGGCCCTGCCCAGGGCCCTGGCATCCCTGCCCATGCGATCCAACGCAGCCATGAAGAACTCGACCCCGTTGGGGCTGGAGAACACGACCCAGTCGTACCCCGTCAGGTCCGAGGCCTCTTTGGGGAATGGGAGCGGCCTGAGCACGACGGTATCGAAGGCCAAGACACGGCCCCCATGGGCCATGATCTGCCGGGCCGATTCCGCGTTGCCCCTCGCGTCGCGGGTGACCACCACGGTCCGGCCGAACAAGGGCAGGCGCGCGAACCATCCCAGCCGCTCATCCGCACACGCGCAAGGACCGACGAGGACCACGGCCGGGGGTTCCACTCCCTCCTGTTGGCAGCGGTCCGCCAATCGGCAGAGCCGGTCTCGGACGACCCGCTGGGTGGGCAGGGTCGCGTCGCACACCACCGCACAGGGTGTGTCTGCGTCCATGCCCCCTGCCGCGAGCCGTTCGGTGATGGGGCGGAGGCTCGCCACGCCCATGTAGAACACGAGGGTCCCGCGGAACCGCGCCAGGGCGGCCCAGTCCAGGGAGGGGCCGGTCTTGTCCGGGGCCTCGTGCCCCGTGACCAGGGCAACCTGCGAACAAGAGGCCCTGTCCGTCAAGAGGATGCCGGAGTACGCGCTGGCGCCCAACGCGGCGGTCACTCCGGGCACCACCTCGAAGGGAAGGCCCGCCTCCACCACCGCGGCCAACTCCTCCGCAGCCCTCCCAAAAATCGTGGGGTCTCCTCCCTTGAGACGGACCACGCTCCGGCCCTGCAGGGCCTGTTGCACGATCAGGTCATTGATCCGATCCTGGCTGACCGACGCATCCCCAACCCGCTTGGGTACATGGATCACCTGTGCATCCGCCCTCGCGTGGGCCAGCAGCCCGGGATGCACCAGTCCGTCGCACACGATGCAGTCCGCGGTCCTGAGCAGGTCCAGACCCCGGACCGTGATGAGGTCCGGCCGGCCCGGACCCGCACCCACCAGATAGACCGTGCCTTCCTGGGCCATGCTGAGGATGCCCGCAGCCAACCGCTACCTGCCCTGAAGGGCCCCGAGAATCGCCTGGCCGAACAGGGCGGAGGCCCCGGGGCTGTTGGCCGTGATGATCTGCCGGTCTCGCTCCACCGGATTGCCGGTGAAGATGGCCCCTGCCCCGACGAGCCTCTCCCGCTCCGTCTCAAAGGCCGTGACCTTGACCCCGTTGAGCAGGCCGGCATGGGCCAGGATCGAAGGGGCCAGGCAGATCGCCCCCAGGATCTTCCCTCTGCCAAGGGTGTCCCGCGCCACGGTGTGGGCGGTCGGGTTGTTCAGATACTCGTTCGCGCCCACCCCGCCGATGAAGACCACCGCATCCACGTCATCCACCCTCAGTTGGCCCAGGGGCACAAGGGCCTGGGCCGATGCGCCCGAGGATCCGGTCACGGGACCTGCCCGGCTGCTGACCAGGATGGTCTGCACCCCGGCGGAGGTCAGGACCCCGCTCACGCCCGACAACTCCTCATCCTGGAAACCCGAGGACGCCACCACGAGGGCCACCCTCTTGGGGGCCTGGGCTTGTCCGGGCACGGACCAAGGCAACCCCACGGCTGTGCCGGTCTGACCGGGGCGATAGCCCACAAACAGGATGCACAGGATCTCCGTGTCCCGGGGCAGGGCCAGGGCCTTGGCCATGGCGGCCGCGTCGAACTGTTGAGGCACGGCCATGGCCAGACCCAGACCCGCGGCCTGGAGACGCAGGTTCTGGACCCTCTGACCGGTCTCCAAGTACTGCACCCGCCGCCATGGGGTGTCGGAACGCTGGCGGGTCCTGGAGGCCGTCGTGACGAGCAGGGCACAGCCCGCTGCCGGCTGTTGGGGGATGACCGCCAACCCCAAGGCCGCCAACATCGGCTGCGGGGAAACCTGCTCCAGGGCATGGGTCAGCGGCACATACCGGTACATCCCGTCCACGCCCACGACCAGGATCTGGAGTCCGGCTGCCGCTTCGGCCTGGGTCGCCGGCTGCACGAGTGCGGCCCCGGTGGCTGCGGCCCAGACCAACTGGCCGATCTCCCTCCAGCCCAGGGGCTGCGTGGTCATCTCTGCGGACAGGTCCTGACTGACAAGGGCCTGCTCCACGGAGATGCCGCCGGCCGTGTTGGGAGGCGGCAGCTGCTGAACGACCCGGACCTGCGCAGCCCGCCTGCCCCGCCCGGCCGGAGCCGGGGGCCTCGCCGGATTCGGCTGTGCCTGCACAAGGCTTGGGATCAGGATCCACCCCACCATCGAGGCCACGACCAGCGAACGGAGGCCACCGCACATGCAGCTTCTTCTTGCCGGAGCGCTCATAGTCAATCCTCCCAACAGGCCTAGCCCTCATTTCTCACAAGCCTTCGGTTCTGAGCGGTCCTGTTGTCCGGCTGCTGCGTTCTCGGTCCCGTTTGTCCTCGACGTACCGCCCTGGGTACGCCTCCGGGCAAACGAGACCTGCGGCCTTGCATCCGGCCAACAGGCCGCGCTCAGAACAACCTGTCCCCGATGCGTCTGCCTCTCAAACGCACCCACTCAAGTCCACAGCCTCACTGCCGCCCCGACCGTCCGAAGCCTCGTGAGAAATGCGGGCTAGAACCTCGTGGCGATCGTCTCACCCGTGTAGCGGGTCGTCTTGACGTCGTCGCCGCCCGGCTCCAGGCCGGCGTTGCGGCCCGGCATGGCGATCACCATGTTGAGCTGCCGTTCGGCGGCCATGCCCGGGAACGATCCTCGACGCTCACCCACGGTCAAGGTTCGCTTGGCATCGTTCCACACGAGATCGACCGTGGCCCGTTCGCCCTTTTCATAGTTGTAGGTCTCGTTGTCGTCCTCGTAGAGCGTGAACGCGGCGTCGGCGCCCGGGTAGATGCGGATCTCGTACGGGGCGTCCGGTTTCTCCGTGGCGTACTGCATGACCGGGCCCATGGGCACGATCGATCCGGCACGTACGTACAACGGCAGGACATTCAGCGGACAGGCCTTCTTGACCGTCTGGCCGCCGGTGAAGGTCTGGTTGGTCCAGAAGTCCATCCAATTCGCACCGGCCGGCAGATACGTCTCCATGACGTTGTCGATCGTCCGATTCGCGTCCTTCAATTGGAGGATCTCGCTCGGAGTCCGCCAACCGAGCCGAATGGCGCGTTCCCCCCCGCCCTGGTAGAACTCCAATTTCAGCGGTACTTCCTGTCCCTTGCTGAAGGTCACCTTGGCACTGCGATAGCGTTTGGCATTATCACTCCAATCCTGCACGACTCTCTTGCCGTCGAGAAAGAGCCGGAAGCCGTCGTCCCCTTCAACCCCGATCTCATACTCCCCGTCCTCGGGGGCCAAGAGGGTGCCCTGCCAAATCGCGGAGAAATTGTCCATCCCATCCAGGCCACCGGGAGGATCCGCCAGCGGCGGACCGGGCCAGTCGTGGTCCACGACCTTGTCGACCTCCTTGCCCTTGGCGGTATCGAATCTCGTTCCGGCATAGTACTGCACCGCCAACCCGGGTTGGCCGTCCGGCGTGCGCAGGAACTTCGTCGGCACGGTGGGTGCGGGCGGGGTGCCCATGCGATACATGGCGCGGGTGACCGGATGGACCAGGAAGGCCGGGCCGAACATGAAGGCGTCATTGATGTTGCGGGCCTTGGCGTCGTCCGGGAAATCGAACGGCATGGCGCGCATGAGCGTATAGCCCTCGTTCGTGACCCGCCAGCTCTGGCTGTAGAGATACGGCATCAGGCGATAGCGCAGATGGGTGATGTCGAGCAGGGCCTGGTATACCTCCGGGTCCATGTCCTTGAAGATGTAGGGCTCGCGTTCAATGTTGGTGCCGTGGATACGGAAGATCGGATTGAAGGCCCCGAACTGGTACCAGCGGGCAAACAGCTCACGGTAGGCCTCGTTGCGTTCGCCGCCGGGGAAGTTGTTTACGAAGAACCCGCCGATGTCATGGGTCCACCAGGGATTCCCGGACAGGGTCACATCGAGTCCGCTGACCATCTGGTTCTTGAAGACGTCCCAACTGGCGGATGAATCGCCGGACCAGGAGGCCGCGGCATAGCGCTGGGCGCCGGCCCAGGCCGAACGGGTCAGGGTGAAGACACGCTTGTTGTTGACGGCCCTTTGTCCCTCGTAGGTGCCCTTGGTGGTCATCAGGGTGTAGGGATTGAGATAGCGGGTGAAATCGCCCATGGCGTTGATGCCCAGTCGCTTGATGTCCCGCGCGACCTCATTCTGATTCCAGCAGGCGGTGCCGACCTCGACCTCGGTGCCGTCCATCCAGAGGGCGTCCACGCCCTTGTCGAGCAGGCCGTTCTGGATATGCCTGAAGTAGATCTCGCGTCCCCTATCGCTGAAGGCGTCGTAGACCCTCGCCTTCTTGGAGATCCAGTGCAGCGGCTCGAAACGCAGGCCGTATTGATCGAGCTCGTGAGCCAACGGTGTGTCATGGCCCACGGAGGGCCAGATGGAGATCATCAGCTTCATGTGCAGGTCGTGGATGGCCTTGGTCATGCCCTCGGGATCGGGGTACCGTTCCTGGTTCCAGATCATGCCGCTCCAGGTGCCGTCCTTGTCCGAGCCCCAGTACTGCCAGTCCTGCACGATGTAGTCGAGCGGGAACTGCTCCTTGCGGAAGGTCTGGGCCACCTCCACGAGGCGTTTCTGGGTCGGGTAGCGTTCCTTGCTCATGAACAGCCCCAGGGCCTGCTTGGGCACCATCGGTGCGGCACCGGTCAGAATGCGGTAGGCCGCGATCACGTCGTCCGTGGTCTTGCCAGCAAACAGGTAGTAGTCCACGCCGCCCGGTGCGCTTTCGGCCCACAGG
>JAGOQT010000449.1 GCA_018007255.1 Phycisphaerae bacterium
GGGGGGTGAAGGGCCAACGCTCCAGATGAAACGAGCCATGCAATCCGGCCAGGAGCCCGTCGCCGTCGAAGTCCCGCAGCGCGCGGACGAGCCGGTGCGTGCCCAGGACCACCAGGCCCTGTTGGCACACATTGGTCAAGGCCATCATCTGATACCGGGCGCCCGGATGGCCCGACTCCTCCGCGAACCGGAGGCCCGTGGTATAGCGGTGGTGGCCGTCGGCGATGATGCAGGGCTTGGGGGCCATCATGCGGGTGATCTGCCGGATGTCCTCAACCGCGGTCACGGCACAGAGGCGATGCCGGACCCCCTGCTCGTCCACGGCATCGACCAGGACCGAGTCGCCTTGCGGACCGGGGGCCAGGGCCTTGTCCAGGATCCTCTCCACTACGGCCGCCGGGTCCTCATAGAGCATGAAGACCAGCCCCAACTGGGCTGCGGTGGCCCGCTTGAGGTGGAGCCGGTCTAGCATGGGCTTGGGCAGGATCTCCTCGTGGGGCCGGACGACGGGGCCGAAGTCCTCGAGACGGGCCAGGCCGATCAAGCTCTTTCGCACGCAAGGCCGGCCGCCGACCTCGAAGTCCTGGAAGTACCCGTAGAGGGCGTCCTGCGGGTCCTGCTTGAGCACGCCCCTTTCGAGCCACTGTTGGAGCAGGGCCGCGGCACGGGTGTAGACATTCTCGACGTCGCTGTCCGCAGCCGACTCCTTGCCCCGGTCGATCCGCACGATGTTGTAGGGGCTCTGTCGGTAGAGACGTTCCTGGAGCGGCTCGTCGATGACGTCGTAGGGGGGCGCGATGCAAAGGCCCGGGTCCCCGACGATGGCGGGGTTGAATCGGAACGCCCTGAAGGGTCGTACGTCCATAGTCCCTGTTCTGCAAACGGCTGCGACGGGTCCGGCCGAGCCGAACCGAAGGGGCAGATGCTATCGGGCCTATGGAGGGTTGTCAAGCTCGCTGTTGCGGCGGGTCCGGCGTCTGCGGGGCCAGGGCGGGTCTTGCCTCCGTCCAGGCCCATGGGTAAGATGCGATCGGCTTCTGGGTTCAAGAAGGAGATGTCCATGAACACGTTGTGGCTCAAGATCGCAGGGATTGCGGTGGTCGTGCTGATCGGCATCATCCTGGTGGCCCGCCTCGCGGGTCCGGACGAGGCCTCTGCGCCGGAGCCGGGTCCCGCGAGCAAGACCGTGTACGATACCTGGGAGGAGGACGACAAGCGGCTCAACTCGCCCCTGGCCTCTGCCTCCCCGAACCAGGCCCAGCCGGGCCCCTCGGTCTCGCAGCCCGCTGTCCCTGCTCTCCAGCCTGAGGGCCAGGCCCAGCCCCGGCCCTCGCGGGTGTTCAAACCCCTGGAGGAGGAGCAGCAGATCCGTGCGGAGCAGCTCTGGCAGATGGTCCTGGCCCAGCGCAAGATGGGGCGTCTGCCTGTCCTGAGCTACGGTCAGATGGTCCAGTACTGCCGCCAGATCCTCCGGGAGTTCCCGGGCAGCGAGTACGCCTACCGGGCCAAGCTCGCACTGGCGGACATCCCGGACGCCGCGCGCAGGCAGCACAACATCACCGAGGCCGAGCTGGACGTGTCCGAGTTCGCCCGGTGATCCCTAGCCCGCATCTCTCACAGGCCTTCGGTTCTGAGCGGTCCTGTTGTCCGGCTGCTGCGTTCTCGGCCCCGTTTGTCCTCAGCGTACCGCAGCGGGTACGCCTCCGGGCAACCGGGACCTGCGGCCTTGCATCCGGCCAACATGCCGCGATCAGAACAGTCTGTCACCGATGCGTCGGCCCTCCGGTCGGGCCCAGTCGGGTCCACAGCCGCACTTCTGCCTCGGCCGTCCGAAGCCTCGTGAGAAATGCGGGCTACTTGCCCCCCAGCGAGTAGCTGATGTGATACACGTCGCCGTCGAACTCGGTGTTGACCTTGTACCCCGAGTTGTAGAAGACCGCCAGCATGGGCTTGTTCGTGGGCAGGACCTTGGCGTAGAACTGCTTGACGCCTCTCTGCTTGGCGATCTTGGTCAGGTACTGGAGGAGGAGCGTGCCCATCCCCTTCTGCTGCCACTCGTCCTGCACGATGAACGCGACCTCGGCGGACTGGGTCTTGGGGTCCAGGAAGTACTGGGCGATGGCCACAATCTCGTCGCCCGAAACCCCGGGGACGGCCCCGACGATCGAGATATTCTGCAGGAAGTCGACATGGGTCAGTTGCTGGACGTCCCGGTGCGGAAACCGCATCGTGCTGGTCATGTAGCGCCGCTGCAGGGATGAGGGGCTCAAGGAGTAGAGCATCTCGGAGAGGGCGGCCTCGTCGGTGGTCTTGACGGGCCGGAAGAAGATCTGCGTGCCGTCGTTGAGGGTGTCGTAGCCCTCGAGTTCCTCGGGATACACGCCCTGCTCCGCGTTCAGCTCGATCTGGTCCTGGTAGAGGTACTTCTGGGCCTTGGCGGCCTGGATCAGCTCCGACCGGAACTTCGGGTGGGCGATGCTGACCAGGGACATGACCCTTTGGCGGATGCTCTTGCCGTGCAGGTAGGCCACGCCGTACTCCGTGACCACGTAATGGACGTCGGCCCGGGTGGTCACCACGCCCGCCCCCTCGGTCAGATGAGCCACGATGCGGCTGACC
>JAGOQT010000095.1 GCA_018007255.1 Phycisphaerae bacterium
ACCCCGAGGCCCGTGTGTACGTGATCGTGGAGGGCAAGGGGATCGTGGACATCGACATGGTCTCCCTCTTCCCGGAGAAGACCTGGAAGGCCAGGCCGGGCGGCCTGCGGGCCGACCTTGTGCAGATGCTGGCGGACCTGAAGCCGGGCTTCCTTCGTTTTCCCGGCGGGTGCATTGTGGAGGGCAGCGATCTGTCCAAGCGGTACCAGTGGAAGAATACCATCGGCCCCATCGAGGAACGCAAGCTCGTGATCAACCGCTGGAACTACGAGTTCAAACACAGGCCGGCACCGGACTACTTCCAGTCCTTCGGCCTGGGTTTCTTTGAGTTCTTCCAGTTGGCCGAGGACATCGGGGCCCAGCCCCTGCCCATCGTCAACTGCGGCATGGCCTGCCAGTTCAACTCCGCAGAGCTTGCGCCCATGGACCAGCTTGCCCCCTACGTCCAGGACGCCCTGGACCTGATCGAGTTCGCGAACGGCCCGGCGCACAGCACCTGGGGCAAGGTCCGGGCCCGGATGGGCCACCCGGAGCCGTTTGCCATGCGGATGATCGGAGTGGGCAACGAGCAGTGGGGGCCCCAGTACATCGAGCGATACAAGGTCTTTGCCAAGGCCATCCAGGACAGGTATCCGGACATGCAGCTCGTGGCAGCCACAGGCTCGGACGCCACGATCTTCCCCAACGGCAAGGCGGAGATCGAGTACCTCTGGACCCAGTGGCGCAAGCTCAACCCCGAGATCGTGGACGAGCACTTCTACCGCAGCCCGGAGTGGTTCCCTGAGAACGCCGGCCTGTACGACACCTACGACCGCAAGGGCCCCAGGTTGTGTGTGGGGGAATACGGCTCGCAGACCGTGGGCGTGGCCAGCCCCAGGAACCGGAACACCTGGAGGACCGCCCTGTGCGAGGCCGCGTTCATGACGGGCCTGGAGCGCAACGCGGACCTGGTGGTCATGAGCTGCTACGCGCCCCTGTTCGGCCACACGGAGGCCTGGCAGTGGACACCGAACCTGATCTGGTTCGACAACCTCCGGGTCTACGGCACGCCGAACTACTACGTGCAGCAGGCCTTCAGCACGAACCGGGGCGACAGGGTCCTGCCCGTGCAGGTGGGGGGCCAGACCGGGCCCTCCGGGCTCTTTGCCTCTGCCGTACGAGACGACCAGGCCAAGGAAGTCGTCCTGAAGGTGGTCAACACCCGGGCCGAGCCCGCGAGCGTGACCCTCCAGATCCAGGGTGGAGGTCGACTCAAGGCCACAGGCACGGCCATCACCCTCAGCGGCGATCCGGACGACCAGAACTCCCTGGACCACCCGCGGAAGGTCTCGCCGGTGCCCTCCAAGGTCCAGGGTGTCCGGCCCGAGTTCGCGTACACCTTCGGGGCCCATTCCCTGACCGTGCTCCGCCTGGGCCTGTCCGGGTAGCGGGCGAGGATGACAGGCAGGCCCCCGCACGCTAAGATGGGTCCATGGCAGATCCGCGCGACGGGGTGAAGATCCAGGGGACGGCCTTGATCACAGGGGCTGCCCGGCGGCTGGGCAGGGCCTTGGCCTGGGCCCTGGCCGGGCAGGGGGCAGACGTGGTCGTGCATTACCACCGCTCCGCGGATGAGGCGGCCTCGCTGGTCAGGGACATCCGGGGCCTTGGGGTCCGGGCCTGGCCTGTGCAGGCCGATCTGAGGGACCACGCCCAGGTCGGGGGCCTCTTCGACCTCGCCCTGCGTGAGGCAGGACCCATCGACGTGCTGGTCAACAACGCCTCGGTCTGGCCCGAGGAGACCGTCTGGGACATGTCCGAGGCGTCCCTCCAGGCGGCCATGCAGATCCACGTGGCCGCCCCCTTGATCCTGTCCCGGTGTCTGGCCGGACAGGGCCGGCCGGGCCACATCGTCAACATCCTGGACACCCGCGTGACCGGCTACGACAAGGCCCATGCGGCCTATCACCTGAGCAAGAGGGCCCTGCTGACCCTGACTCGGATGCTGGCCCTGGAGCTCGCCCCGGGGGTCGCGGTGAATGGGATTGCCCCGGGTCTGATCCTGGCTCCCGAGGGCCAGGACCAGACGTACCTGCAGAGGCTGGCCCACACCAATCCCATGAACCGGCACGGCCACCCCCAGGACGTTGTGGATGCCCTGCTGTTCCTGCTCCGCAGCCGGTTCGTCACCGGCCAGGTGATCTATGTGGACGGCGGCTTTCACATGAAGGGGCACCTCTATGACTGAGCCGATGGACCAGATCCACATCCGGGACCTGTGTTTCCGCTGCATCATCGGGGTCCATGAGGAGGAGCGCAGGGACAGGCAGGACGTTGTGGTCAATCTGACCCTGTGGCTGGATCTGGCCCGGGCCTGCTGCACGGACCGGATCTCGGACACGGTGGACTACAGGGCCCTGAAGAAGGCCATCCTGGCTTTGGGCGAGCACTCCCAGTTCAACCTGATCGAGGCCCTGGCCCAGCGGATCGCGGACCTGTGCCTGGAGGACAAGCGGGTCTGCCGGGTGCGGGTCTGTGTGGACAAGCCCACGGCCCTCCGCTTTGCCAGGAGCGTGGCCGTGGAGATCGTGCGGGGCCCATCAGGGGGGGCGAGACCCTGCCGGAGGCGGAGGCCCTGACTCGCTATCGCCACATCCTCTGGGACTGGAACGGGACCCTGCTGGATGACGCGGCGGTCTGCGTGGAGGTCCTCAACGGTGTCCTCGCCCGATACGGCAAGGCCCTGATCAGCCTGGCCCAGTACAGGTCCCATTTCGGCTTCCCGGTGCAGGACTTCTACCGGCAACTGGGATTCGACTTCTCCGTGGACCCGTACGACGCCGTGGCGGACGACTACATCGAGCTCTATCGGAAGCGGCAGGTCGAGTGCCGGCTGCAGGCAGGCGCGCCCGAGGTCCTGGACCACTGCCTGCGGTCCGGCCTGACCCAGTCCATCCTGTCCGCGTACCACCAGGACCTCCTGACCGAGATCGTGCAGCACTTCGGGCTCACGTCCTTCTTCGTCCGGCTGGCCGGGCGCAGGGACCACTTCGCCGCCAGCAAGGTGGCCGAGGGACATCGCCTGATCCGGGACCTGGGCCTGGTCCCCTCGCAAACCCTGCTCGTGGGCGACACCCTCCATGACCGGGAGGTGGCCCAAGACCTGGGCGTGGATTGCGTCCTGATCGGCAGGGGTCATCAGGACCCTGACCGGCTTCGTGGGTGCGGAGTCCCGGTTCTGGACTGCCTGCACCAGGTCCCTGCCCTCTTGTCGGACAGGCAGCTCAAGCGCACGGCTCCCTAATTGCCCTTGCGTTTGGGGACCGGCGCACTAGAATCGGGCCTCGTCGGCATCGCGAACGCGTCGCCTGGATGGAAGGCAGATTGGAGGTGTACCTCGATGCACGGGACCAGGTGTTGGACAGTCAAGATGGGCCTCCTCGTGGCCCTGCTCGTGGGTCTGTTGGCGGTCTGTTCGTGCAGCAAGAAGGAACCTGCGGGGCAGGGACAGGCCCCCGCGCAGTCCGGGGCTGTTCCGGCCACCCGGATTCAACCCTCCGGCGAGGCCAGGCCTGCGGCCGCAGGGGACTGGGCGCCCCTGCCGATCACCCTGCCCAAGCCCATGTTCGTGGGCACCCCCGCCAACCTGGACGGTGTGACCGATCTCGAGCCCCCGCTGGGCAAGGCCCGGCCTGTGCCCCTGGCCCCCAAGGGTGTGGTCAACGTGGCCTTGGGCAAGCCCGTGAAGAGCTCGTCGGGTGAGCCGATCATGGGGCAGTTGTCCCTGATTACCGATGGGGACAAGGAGGCCACGGACAAGAGTCTGGTGGAGTTGGATCCCTTCCTCCAGCACGTGACCGTGGACCTGGGCGGACCCCACGAGATCTACGGCGTCCTGGTCTGGCACTACCACAAGCAGTCCCGCGCGTATGTGGACGTGGTGGTCCAGGTGGCGGACGACGCGGACTTCATCAGCCAGGTCCGGACCCTGTTCAACAACGACAGGGACAACTCCTCGGGCCTGGGCGTGGGCGCGGACCGCCCGTACGTGGAGACCGCGGAAGGCAAGCTGATCGACGCCAAGGGGACCGTGGCCCGGTACGTCCGGTTGTACAGCAGGGGCAACAACGCCAACGACCAGAACCACTACCTGGAGGTGGAGGTGTTCGGCAAGCCCGTGCCATGAGTCGGATCGGCCAACCCTGGGTCTGGATCACGGTCGTCCTCCTTTCGGGCGGCCTGCTCCGCCTGTACGGCCTGGCCCACCGTCCCATGCACACCGATGAGGCGGTCCACGCTGCCAAGCTCGGCCGGCTCCTCGACCAGGGGACCTACCGGTATGACCCCCATGAGTACCACGGCCCGACCCTGAACATCCTGACCTGGCCCATCGCCATGCTCAGGGGACAGGATCGGTATGCAGACCTGGACGAGGTCACGCTCCGCCTCGTGCCCGCCCTGTGCGGTCTGGGCCTGGTTGTGCTGCCGCTGGCCTGCCGCCAGGGTCTGGGCCGGATCGCAACCCCCTTGGCCATGGCCTTCACGGCCGTTTCACCGGGCCTGGTCTTCTACAGCCGCTATTACATCCAGGAGACCCTCCTGGTCTTCTTCACCTTCGGCCTGATCGTGTGCGCGTGGAGATACGCCCAAGGTCCCAGGCCCGTCTGGGCTGTGCTGGCCGGGGTGTGCGCGGGCCTGATGCACGCCACCAAGGAGACGGCCGTGATCGCCTGGGCATGCCTGGCCGTAGCAGGTGTGGTCACATGGATCCGGCCCGGAAGGCCCCGCACGGCCATCCGTCCCGCCCATGCGGGATGGGCCCTGTTGGCCGCGATCCTCGTGTCTGCCCTGTTCCACTCGTGTCTGCTGACCCATCCCAGGGGGATCCTCGACTCGCTGGGCACGCTGGCCACGTATCTGGACCGGGCCGGGTCCGGGATACACATCCACCCCTGGTCCTACTACCTGGACCTGTTGACCTGGGTCCGGCCCTGGGAGGGGCCTCACTGGAACGAGGACTTCCTCGTGGTCATGGCGGCCGTGGGTGCGGTGGCGGTGCTGTGCAGGCCCGTGCGCACGGGCCATCCCGGGCTGGCCAGGTTCCTGGCCGTGTACACGCTGGCCATGACCGCGGCGTACTCCGCCATCCCCTACAAGACCCCGTGGTGCATGTTGGGGTTCCTGCACGGCATGGCCCTGGTGGCTGCCCTGTTCGCGGCAGACCGGATCGAGGCCTGCCGTGCCCGCAGGATCAGGGCCGCATGGATTGCAGGCGTAGTGGCCTTGGGTGTGCTGTTGCCCCTGGGCCAGGCGTGGGCCCTGAACACCCTGTACGACAGCGACCCCCGGAATCCCTATGTGTATGCACACACGACCAGGGACCTCTTCACGATTGGCGACAGGGTCCGCGATGCGGCCTCCGTGCATCCCCGCGGCAGGGCCCTGTACGTGCAGGTGGTCTGCCCGGACCACGACTACTGGCCCCTGCCCTGGACCCTGCGGGCGTTCCCGTGCGTGGGGTACTGGCCAGAGGTCGACCTCAACGCCCCTCCTGGAGACGTGATCCTGATCCAGCCCACGGCGGAGGCGGATCTCTTGAGACTCCTGTACGAGATCCCTCCCCCCGGGTCCAGGCCCTTGTACATGCCGCTCGTGCAGCGGCGGACCTGGCTGCGCCCGGGTGTGGAGTTGCGGGGTTATGTCCGCAAGGACCTGTGGGATGCCATGCCTGGTGCGGGGGGGTGAGCCGGTGTCGGATCCGCACCTGAGCCCAGAGCCGGTTCAAGGCCTGCTGCGGTTCTCGCACCAGGCCATGGCCACGACCTTCGAGGTCCTGGTCTGTCATCCCAGGCCGGTCTATGCCGGCCAAGCGGCCCGCGAGGCCTTCGCCCTGCTCAACCGCATCGAGCAGCAGCTCAGCCGCTTCGTGGAGAACAGCGACGCGTCCAGGGTCAATGGCTCCAGGCCGGGTCAGCCCGTCTTGGTGGGACCGGAGACCTTCGAGTGCCTGCAACAGGCCAGACTGGCCTGGGATCTGACCGGCGGGGCCTTTGACGTCACTGTGGGCACACGCACGGCCCCGGCCGGCATGGACACCCTGGTCCTGGACGAATCGACCATGACCGTGACCCGGGCGGCCGAGTCCGTCCGGTTGGACCTGGGCGGGATCGGCAAGGGGTTCGCCCTGGACCGGATGGCCCAGGTGCTTCGGGAATGGGGGATCGACGTGGCCCTGGTGCATGGAGGGGCGAGCACGGTCCTGGCACTGGATCCACCTCCCGGGGCCCAGGGCTGGCCGGTGACGGTCACTTGCCCGTTCGAGGCCGCCAAGGTCCTGGCCCGGATCGACCTGTGCCGTCGCGCCCTGAGCGGGTCCAGCCAGGTCTCGCGAGCACACATCCTGGACCCCTGCACCGGCACGTCTGCAACGGCCCATCCCTGTGCGTGGTCCGGTGCCCCGTCCGGGGCATTGGCCGATGCCCTGTCCACGGCCTTCGTGGTCATGGGATCGGACGGTGTGGCGGACCTGTGCGCACGGGACCATCAGATCGGGGCCCTGCTGATCCAGAGGACGCCGGCCCCAGGCAAGGTCCTGTGTGAGTCCATTGCGCTTGGGCTGTGGCCTGGTCGCGATGGGACGATCCCCTGCCGCTGTCCGTAGCACTGCCGCTCTCAGGGGAGGGTGTCCAACGCAGGCCCCCACGGAGGATGGGGCCCTTCATGAGGGCTATTGGGCAACCTTGACACACTTCAGCCGGCTTTGGTCTCGGATCAGGAGCCTTCCATCGGAGAGCGCCAACGGTGCCCAGTTCTGAGTCGAACCTCCGACCCTGGCAGCTAAAGGATCATCTTCGGATCCCGTTCCTCCCTCTCCAAGCACCTCTGCCGATGCCAGGGCCTTGAATCCGGATGGATCAGGCTCTATAAGATACAGAGTCTTCCTACCGTCGGTAGCCAGAAGCAGACCGTCGACCAGGATCATGCTGCCCTTGTTGAACTGGGGTGAACGTCTCGTCTTCCACATGATCTTGCCATCCATACTCATGCACGTCAGGCCGTCATTTCGGTTATTGGTTCCGTACTGAGCATAGAAGTGACCGTTGTGGAGTATCGGCGGCTTGGTCTGATCGCCAAATTCATCGGTTCTATAGAGCTCCGTTGCGCCATAGCTGCCGTCTGCCTTCTTTTCGACCTTGATCATCACGGCACCGAGTTCATATCCGCCCACAACAAGTACTTTGTTATCACCGGCATCAGCGGCACTCGCCACGGAGATATGGCACTGCCACTGATCATAGGTCCAGAGGATCCTCCCCGTAAGGGGTTCGATACCAACCACACGCCCCAGGGCATCTGCCAGTTCCGGATGCCCGATACGATTGGTGGACGAAATGACCATGACGACATGGTCGGTTCCGTCTATCTTCACTACTGCTGGACTGACATAGGTCTCATTTCCCAGATTGGGCGTCTTCCAAGCCACAGTCCCCGTGAGCTTGTTGTAGGCCACCACTCCCGCTTCAGGAGCCTGGGACGCGAGGATGAGCAGATCGCCGTAGACGAGAGGGCACTGAGCAATGGCCCAGATCGGAATGCGATCGCCGCCGAAGTCCTTCCAGATGTTCTTGTTCCAGACGGGCTTGTGCGTGTCTAGGTTGATGCAATAGAGATCGCCGTAGGGACCACACGAATAGACATGCCGGCCGTCCAGGATCGGTACGCTTCGCGAACCAGGGAACATGACACGTCCGGGGGCGTCATAGGCGAAATTCCAGAGCTCCTTGCCATTGGAGAGGTCCAGACATCGCAGGTTATCACCCACCTTGTCATCCCTGTCGAGCAAGTACACCTTGCCGTCTTTGACAACGGGTCCGCCATAACCTATGCCAACCGCAACAGTCCATAGCACCTCCGGCCCCTTCTCAGGCCAGGAGCGCAGAATGCCTTTCTCCGGTGACGTTGAGTTTCTGGCCGGGCCGAGATACTGCGGCCAGTCCTCGGCCCGGAGGTTCGCGGAGACCATGAGGCAACAGAGTGCAGGCGAGAGCAGATGCAAAAGACGGAGTCTATCCATGATGAGCCTCCTTTGCCTTCCGGTCTGTGATGGACCGCCACGGTGGTTCAGATCCGACGTCTCCAACCAAGATACCCGGTTGACGCGGAATGTCAATGCGGCGGTACGACCGGCCAGGGTGAGGTGTGTGAGCGTGTCCTCTGGCGTGATGCAGGCTCCTTGCTCACAATGGTGGATGAACCATGCCACAGACTGCAGAGCAGGCAGGAGGCCTCAGGGGGCAGGTCGGATGGGCATCCAGGCCGTGGGCTGCGGGTTCAGCCTGCGCTTCGCCCCAGGCCCACCAGGCGCCGGATCCGGATCAGGTCCCTGAGCACCGGGACCAGGGCCCTGGAGGTGGAAAGCCGGGTGTCCGGGTCGCAGGTCCACTCTATCGGAAACTCCCGCACGGCGTATCCCCGCCGGATCGCCCGGGCCAGGACCTCCACGTCGAACAGGAACCCGTCGATCACGGACTCGGAGAACAGGGTCCGGGCCGCGTTGCCCGCGTAGACCTTGAACCCGCACTGGGTATCCGAGAGGCCGCGTAGGGAGGGAAGAATCCAACGCACGACCCTGCGCAGGAGCGCAGAGCTGATCCTCCTGTGCAGGGTCTGGCGTCGGCGGATGCAACTGGTGGCCATCCTGCGGGACCCCACCGCGATCTGACACGACCCGGCCCGAATCCACTCGATGGCCTGGAGCGCATTGGGCAGGGGGGTGCACCCGCCGCTGTCCACGCACAGGACCACCCGTGCGCAGGAGGCCCGGACCCCGGCCCGGACCGCGTGGCCCTTCCCGCGGTGCGGCAGGGTCAACACGTGCAGGGCCACAGAGGCAGGCACACGGGTCTGCGCTGCCTGGTCTGCTGTGCCGTCTGCGCTCCCGTCGTCCGCTACGATGATCTCGCCGCACAGGCCCTGTGCGCACAGGAAGTCCGCACCTGCCGCGATATCGCCGCGGATCTTGGAGGCCTCGTTGAAGGCCGGGATCACGATGGACAGATCCATGGGCCTATCCGCCGGTCCTGTCCGGCCCTGTGTTCGCGAAGTAGGTGATCGCAGGGTTCTTGCCTTCACTGATGGTGTAGTAGCCCCGGCCCTGGGGGTCGAAGGCGATGGCCTCGCCCTGTCTCTCACTGACCAGGGGGAGCGTCGCCCCCCTGCCCTGAAAGGCCTTCCACAGGGGCTGATCCGGGTCTCGCCGCCAGAGCAGGGCCTGAGCCATGGCCCGCACGACGACCTGCCTGCCGTCTGCAGACACGTCCCCTGCCGTGGCCAGCCCCATGGGCAGCAGGCACACCGGCTCCAGGGTGACCTGCTGGGAGACCGATTGCGGATACCCGGCTCGGTAGACCCTGGAGAAGAGGAGGTCCCGCTTGGAGACGACATAGAGGTCGCGGGTCAGGGGGTCCACCAGGAGGGTCTCTGCGTCACGGGGACCGTCCGGATAGACCATCCGGACCACCTCTGCGGGCTCTGTGGCGGCCTCCACGCCGCGGGCATTGGGGTCCACGGCCGGCTCCCTGACCCGGTACACGGCGATCCAGGGGTAACGGCCTGCGTTGTCGCCGATCTCGCCGATGTACAGGTAGGGCACGTTGGGCTCAGGGCCAGGGCCGATCGCGATGTCCTCCCAGTCCCTGGCCTGCGCGCCGGCCACGCGATAGATCCCCAGGAGGTCTCCCCTGAGGTTGACGGCATACACACAGGGTTGGTCTCCGGAGTCGTTGTGCACCCACAGGACGCCGGGGTTCCTGCGACCCGCGACCAGCCCCGAGATCTCGGCCAGACGGGGTGATTCGATCCGTCCTGCCTGCCTGCCCTCCAGGAAGGGCGCCGGGTCCGCGTGCACCACGCACGAGGACATCGCGAGGACCGCATTCAGGATGAGGGCCCCCGGCACGGACCTAGGCGCGGGCATGGCGGGTGATCCTCGCTTTGAGCAGGCGGCAGGCGGCCGTGGGATCCGGTGCAGCGGTGACCGCGGAACAGACCGCAATCGTGCGTGCGCCCGCCTGGATGACCTGATCGACATTCTCCATCGTGATCCCGCCGATGGCCGCGTGGCCGATCCCGGTCCCGGCCAGCCAGTCCACGGCCTGTCGCACATAGCCCAGCCCCACTGCAGCCAGGTCCGGCTTGGTCGCCGTGGCGAACACGGGCCCAAGGGACACATAGGTCGGATTCTCCTGCCGGGCCCGCGCCAGCTCGTCCGGGTCGTGCGTGGTCGCGCCGAGGATCAGGGGTTTGTGGGCCAGGCTGCGGGCCGTGGCCACAGGCAGATCCTCCAGACCCAGGTGCACCCCGTCCGCCTCGCAGGCGACCGCCAGGTCCACGCGGTCGTTCAGGATGCTCAGGACACCGCCGTCCCTGCACAGTCCGACAAACTCCCGTGCCAGGGCCAGTCTCGCCCTGTCCGGGAGGTGCTTGCACCGGAGTTGGAGGCAATCCACGCCGCCGGCCACGCACCGGGCCGTGAGGGACAGGGCCTCTGAGGGCAAGTCGCTGGTAACGACCACGTACAGGGCGACCCGGGCAAACACCTGGCTGGGTCCCATCGTCATCGCCATTGCCTTCTCCAGGGCGTAGGCCTCGTACCTGAGGGCCTCGAGGCCCTGGGCCAGGACCCGGTCCTGCACCTGCACGACCTCGGCCAGGACCCGCAGGGCCTCGGGCAGGCGCTTGCACGCTGCGGTCAGGCAGTCCTCCAGGTTTTGGCGTACCATCTGGTCTTCCACGTGCAGTCCCGCACCCACGTCGCCGGTCGTGTCCCTGCACGCCAGGAGCCTCGCCTCGTCGAGTTGGCCGATCGCTGCACAGAGCCGGTGGCGCAGGGCCTTGGCCCGGGCTGATAGACCGGCATGGTTCAGGGCGAACCGTGCGTATTCCTCGATGACCCGCAGGGCCTCACGTGCACGGTTGAAGTTGGCGTCGAGGATGCGATGGGTGGCCCGTTCGGTCATGGCCTGATTATACGCCCTGGCTGCCTTGAAGCCAATCCGAACCCAGTTGGCCGCAGGCGGCCTTGATGGAGCGGCCCCTTCTGAACCGGATCGCGGTCTCCAGACCTCCGTCGCGGAGCACGTGGGCAAAGTGCTGGACGCTGGACTTGGGGCTCGGCTGAAACGGACATCCAGGGAAGGGGTTGAACTCGATCAGGTTCACACCGGCGTCGATGCCCCTGAGGATCCCGAGCAGGGCCCTGGCCTGGTCCGGGAGGTCGTTCATCCCCCGGATCAGACAGTACTCGATGGTCACCCGCCTGTGGGTCTTGATCTGGTAGTTCTCCACGGCCTGGAGGGTCTCGGCGATCGAGAACTGCCGGGCCATGGGCATGAGTTCCCTGCGGACCTCGTCCGTGGGGGCGTGCAGGGACACGGCCAGGCGGACCTGAAGGCCTTCGTCCGCCAGGCGTGCAATGCCGTCAGGCAGCCCGCACGTGGAGATCGTGATGCGTCTCTGGCCGATGTTCTGACCCTCGGGATCGTGGAGAAGCCGGGCCGAGCGGAGGACCGAGTCGTAGTTCTCGAACGGCTCTCCCATGCCCATGTAGACCACGTTGTCCACCTCGACCCCGGTGGCCCGGACCCGGTAGACCTGGTCCACGATCTGGGCCGCGGTCAGGTCGGCCCGGAATCCGAGTTGACCGGTTGCGCAGAAACGGCAGGCCATCCTGCACCCCGCCTGAGAGGAGATGCACAAGGTCACTCGGCCCTCGTCCTTCAAC
>JAGOQT010000096.1 GCA_018007255.1 Phycisphaerae bacterium
GATGTCTCCGGGCTCCAGCACGGGCAGCAACTGGTCGATGAAATCATCCACCGCAGCGCCGGCCTTGACCATGAGCATCACCTTGCGGGGCGACTTGAGGCCGGCCACGAACTCCTGGATCGAGTGTCACCCGATGATCCGCTTGCCCGCACCCCGACCGTGGATGAAGTCGTCCACCTTGGACACCGTCCGGTTGTAGCAGGCCACGGTGAAGCCCTTGCTCTCCATGTTCAGGATCAGGTTCTCGCCCATCACCGCCAGACCGATCAATCCAATATCAGCATGTGCTGTCATGACTGCGTTCTCCTATCGTACAGGCCCAGTTCATCATCGCTTCCGGCAGGAAATCACCCTTGGGGTCAGGCTGCCGAGATCCACAGAAGCTGTGCGGACCATTGTCCCGATTTGGGCGGACTCTGCAAGTCAAATCCCCGGTCAGACGGACCCGCGCCTGCACGGCACGCACCCTCTTGTCAAACACACACGCATCGGCTATCCTGGATACACGTAGGTTTGTCTTCCACGAGCGCGCGGCGGGCCTGAGGTCTTGGGCTGTGACACCCCATGAGTGAAGGGGCCAAGAGAGACGAGCAGGGATCGGTTGGAGGCAGGGAGCCCTTCTTCTCCGGACAGGCGGACGCTTCCACGGTCCCGTATGACGGTACACACCTGGGGCCGGGCAGCCAGATCGGTCCATTCAGACTCCTGGGCATCCTCGGAGAGGGCGGATACGGCCTGGTGTACCTGGCAGAGCAGGAGAGACCCCTCCGGCGCCGCGTAGCCCTGAAGGTCATCAAGCCCGGCATGGACTCCAGGCAGGTCATCGCCCGCTTTGAGGCCGAGCGTCAGGCCCTGGCCCTGCTGGACCATCCCCACATCGCCCACGTGTACGACGCAGGGACCACACAGGCGGGCAGGCCGTACTTCGCCATGGAACACGTAGAGGGCGTGCCCATCACCCGGTTCTGTGACAGGGAGAGGCTGCCCATTAAGGGGAGGCTCTCGCTCTTCCTCCAGGTCTGCTCGGCCATCCAGCACGCCCACCAGAAGGGGATCATCCACAGAGACCTCAAGCCCTCCAACATCCTGGTCACGGCCAAGGACGATAGGCCCTTGGTCAAGGTGATCGACTTCGGAGTGGCCAAGGCCCTGGGCCAGCCCCTGACCGAGAAGACCCTGTATACGGAGCAGGGCCAATTCATCGGGACCCCGGACTACATGAGCCCGGAGCAGGCGGAGATGGACCCGGAGGGCATCGACACGCGGTCCGACGTCTACTCCCTGGGCGTGGTGCTGTACGAGCTGCTGACCGGCGTGTTGCCCTTCGACCCGCAGGAGCTGCGATCCGGCGGGATCGGCCACATCCGCACGGTCATCCGCGAGCACGAGCCCAGGACCCCGAGCACACGCCTCACAGGCCTTGGGGAAGAGGCAAAGGAGATCGCGGAGCGGCGTCAGACCGAGCTGCGGATCCTGGTCCGCTCCCTGCAAAGGGAGCTGGAGTGGATCCCCCTCAAGGCGATGGGCAAGGAACCGGACCACCGGTATCAGTCGGTCTCGGACCTGGCCGGGGATATCGAGAACTACCTCGCGGGACTCCCCTTGTCGGCGGGGCCAGAGTCCCGATCGTACAGACTACGCAAGTTTGTCAGGCGTCACAGGCTGACTGTGGCCGCGAGTCTGGTCATCGCCCTAGTCATTTGCATGGCCATGGCTGTCGTCCTGCACTTCTACCTCAATGCCAAACGAGTGACAGAGACTCAGCGCCAAACACTGTACTACAAGGCTGTTTCACTTGCAGATGCAAAGTACAAACACCAATCTCTCACTGGGATTCACGACTTGCTACAGTCCGCCCCCGCAGATCTCAGGGGTTGGGAATGGGACCGCCTGCAGTATGTTCTGGACGAATCGTTGTACAGCATTGAAGGTCATACAGAGGTTATTGATGGAGTGGTTCGATCCGCAAACGGCAAGCACATTTGGTCTTGCAGCCGGGATAACACCATTCGGTGCTGGGATCTTGCCACAGGGCATGAACTCCACAGAATCAATGATCCGTGTATGCCTATGACAATAGCCATCAGTCATAGCGGTGCTCGGGTAGCGACAGGCTACGAAAGTGGCCATGTTACAGTCTGGGACGCCATAGGCTGTCACGCGATACAGTCATGGCGAGCCCATAAGGCCGAAGTGAGAACGCTATGTTTTGACTGCAGTGAGTCTCGTCTGCTCTCTACAGCATCGGGCGACCGGATGCGGATTTGGGACGTGAGCAGCGGACAGCAACTCATGGAGAAGCCATGTACTACAAGTACTGGGGGAGCGGCGGTTTGGAGCCCAGATTGCAGCCAACTTGCCACTGTGTACAAGGGCAAGGCCGTATTCTATGATGCCCATGAAGGGGTCGAGATCCGACAACTCCAACTGCACGAGTCCCGTAGCTGCCACATGATTCGATACACTCCGGATGGCAGCAGCATTGTTGTGTGCGGACAACAGATATGGGTCTATGATGTAGATAGCGGGAGTCTTAAGGGGGCACTGGCTGGATCCCAAGCCTATGTCAATACCATGGAACTGAGTCCAGACGGCGGACGTGTGGTCACTGGAGATGAACTGGGGTTCATTAATGTGTGGGATTTGTCTTCGTCAAGCCAGGTCGCAACTCTCCGGGGGCACGTGCAAGAAGTACTGAGTATCACATTCAGTACGGACGGCACGAAGATCATATCGTCGGGCAATGAAGCCATTAAGATCTGGCACCCCACAATTGACCGCAAGTATCTGGATCTCCTTGGGCATAGGCAGGTCTGTTCTATTGCGTTTAGCCCGGACAGCAGTCGGTTGGTTTCCGCCGGCGGCGAGAACGGGACTCTGAAGGTGTGGGACCTTGTGAGCGGATCAGAAGTCTTGACCTTGTGCGGGCATGAAGGCCGGATTTGGAGCGCGGTGTTCACTCCAGATGGGACACAAATCATCTCTGGCGGCGAAGACAAGACATTGCGGTTGTGGGATGCCCATCATGGGGATCCGTCGACTGTTCTTGAGGCCCACGAAGAAGCGATCAACGCAGTTGCCGCAAGCCCTGACAACCGCTGGATAGCCAGCGCCAGTGCGGACCATACCATCCGACTCTGGAACCGGTCTGATGGGAGGCATGTGCGTACGCTATGTGGACATCGTGATGAGGTGACATGCATTGCGTTTGACTCCGATGCAGGCTACCTAGCCTCCGGCAGCTTGGACCATTCAATACGGGTCTGGGATATCACTACAGGACAGGCGGTTGCGCAATGGACTCATGACAAACTGGACCGGCCTAACACGCTTGCCTTCAGCCCGGATGGGACCGTTCTCTTATCAGGACGTGCCCGAGCGGATCAAGACCTACGATTCCCTGTTCGCGGCGAAGTCACGGGAGGGAGAGGGTGGCGGACTGTTGCTGGAGGGAAAGGCTGGAATATCGTTTGGAACAGGGACGTAGGAGGGTCATCACTGCAAGGGTGGAATAGAGACGCTGGTGGCTATTCACCCGACGGCAAGAGGTTCGTACACCGTGGCCACTTAGATCTGGAAATCCGGGACTCCATGAAGGGTGATGCCGCCTTGGTCTTGACACCGCGCTGCACATGGTATGGGCGAGCGGTCTTCAGCCCTGATGGCAAGACGTTGGCGACTTCAGGCTATGCTGGTGGCATAGGCATCATCGAGACCGAGATTCCCGTGGGCGGATTCCAGATTCGGCAATCAGCTCAGACTGCCCGCATTCTTGTCGATGAGCTCTACGCGGAACTGAAATCATACGCAGCAGTAATTGGGCGTATCCAGTCCGATCCAGAGTTGGATGTGTCTGCACGTGGATTCGCATTGCAGGTTAGCAGATCCCGGCTCTCCGCAGAAACATACTATGCCACAGATGGAACAGATCGGAGGTGAGGGGACTTC
This sequence comes from Phycisphaerae bacterium, assembly GCA_018007255.1. Taxonomy (GTDB): domain Bacteria; phylum Planctomycetota; class Phycisphaerae; order Sedimentisphaerales; family Anaerobacaceae; genus DTPU01. Next base: position 3,949 of record JAGOQT010000096.1, read on the forward strand.
GACTTGAAACCCTCCGCACATCTCACGTTGCGTGCATAGTGAGTATGTCATATGCATGTCCAAAGATTGTGCTCAATTCAGACGGGATCCAGGTGCGCTTGGGGTATGCATTGAAGAAACGAGCCAGATCCTGAGTCGTATGTTGGGTGATTCTCTCCCCATGTAATGTCAGCGCACTGGCGATCGCCGCAAAGTACACCGCAAGGAACACGTCCCTTTCGGCCTGGGAGGCGGCCTGCTCGCCCAGACTCTTGGCATAGTCCTTGATCTCCCTGAGGACCGCCACATCGGTCCTGGGGTCCTGCAGCGACTCGTCCAAGGGAGATCTTGCCAACGAGCCAGGCCCTGGACAGGAACCTGCTGCGGCGACGGGCATCGCCTGGGTAGGAGGCGGCCCCATGGGGCGACGGAGGATGTCCCAGAGCAGATCGCCCCGCTCCTCATCCGGATCCGCAGCAGCGCCAGGCGGGTGCGGTCCAAGGGCCAAGCCGAGCAGCCGAGTCTTCTGCCCGTCGGTTAGATTCAGTCTTTCGGTCTCGTCAGTCACTCTCTATGCTCCTGGGCACGGACTCCCCCGTCCCAGTCCCTTCTCGAGTGGACAAGAGTGGCGTCCCCGACCTACATACGCCGGACACCTCAAGTCCTCGCCGAGTCCCTGGAGAAGACCCCGATGAACTCCCGGATCTCGGCCTCGATCTCTACATCCGAGCCGGCATATTGGCCCAGATGATTGCGGAGGATGGAACGGAACCGCCTCTTGACGTTCTCTATCATGTGGTAGGCCGTGGCAGGGTCCGCAACTCCGTGCCGCCTGCAGAGATGCTCCATCATCTTCTCCGCCCCAGGGGCAAGAAGCCAATCGCGGAACAGTGCCCAGTGGGTGCCCTTGTCGCGTCTGGAGCACTCGGCCTCCAGCTCCTTGAGGACCTCCTGCAGGAGGTTGTCGGCCCAGGCCCGGTTGAACTGGTCCTCGGGGCCAACCTCGGTATGACCGTCTTCCTGATCAGGATCAAGGGGAAGACACGCCTTGTCGGCGCGCCGGATGCTGACGGAATAGTTGTGAACCGCCCGAAGCAGGAAGCTGCGGAACCGCCCCTTTTCCCGGTCCGCCTTCTGAACGAGCGACTGGCCGAGGACCTTGTCCGTGAAGAAGCCTTGCACCAGGTCCTTGGCCTGCTCGTTGCCGAAGCCCATGCCCCGCAGGTAGCGGTAGATCGGCCGCCAGTACCGCTGGTACAGCTCCGCCAGCACGGCCTCCGTCTGCGGACCTCTCAGAAGCCGGGTCCACTCCGTGGACGGGAATGTCCCCCCTGCCCCTCCCAGCGATGTGTGGTCCCCCGGTGTTCCCATGGACTAGCACCCAACGCTCAAGTCCTTTCTGAGCCGTCACTTGACCAGACGCAACCACGGCCCAGGAATGAACGCCATTCTACAACAGAACCCCTCACCACGGAAGACAGCGTCCCGGGATTCACTCGTTTTCTTCGGCACGGATGGGCGAGATCCAGGCCTGTGTTGCGTAGCACTCTCATAGAGGGCACGATCGCGTGCGTGCATACCTGGCCCCTGTGAAGGAAGGAGAAGTGTGACATGTGCAGCCGTAGAGTGGTATCCAACGGGATTCTTGTCTTCGCAGTACTGTCCCTGGCAGGGCTTGCCCGAGGCGGTGAGGCAGTCTTCTCACCGCTGGACAGGGCCAGTGATCTGGATCTCTCCGGTGGTCTTGTCTATGCGATCAACTTCGGCAACAACGGGAATCCACAGTTCGGTGACTTCATCTTTCTTCAGGATCAGGACTACCCGCACGTGACCCTCTCCATAACAGCAGAGGGTGTTGGCAGCACGTGGGAAGGCCCGAATGCCAATACGGGCGATCCCTCGCTCGACGTGCTCCTCAGTGGCTTGGTGTGGACGAATAGTGGAGGCCGCTGCACAACCGCCGTGGCCGCAGGTGGATTGACTGTTGGCGTGGGGTATCGGCTTCAGCTCATCTTCTACGATGTTGACGCGAGCCATGGCCGCACCGTGAGGATCGTCGTAGAGGGTGAAACGATAATGGACAACTTCAACATGGCTGCTGCTCAGGGGGGTATATCGGGAAGAGGTGGCTCTGTCGTGAAGTACGTGTTCACGGCCGCTGATCCCATCCTGAACATCGAGGTCACGCCCATCATCACGGATGGCAGCCTGGCTTCCGGTCTCAGCGGTCTGATCTTGACCGAGCTCCTGGCCTCTCCCGACTTCAATGGTGACTACAGGATCGACATCGAGGATCTGGTCCTGTTGATCGAGCACTGGGGACAGGACTCACCCCTGTTTGACCTGGCCCCTCCACCTACCGGCGACGGCATCGTCGATCGCCAGGACTTGGAGGCGCTCATGGGCCACTGGGGGGAGGAGCTACCTGACCGAAGGCTCGCGGCGCGCTGGAGACTCGATGAGACGGAGGGTGCCATCGCCTACGACAGTACCGGCGTCCATGATGCAAACCTCATAGGCACGCCAACGTGGCAGCCTGCGGGCGGCCAGGTCAAAGGGGCACTGCAGTTGGACGGCGCGGAGGATTACGTGACCAGCAAGTTTGTCTTGAAGCCGGGGTCTGACAGCTTCAGCGTCTTCGCCTGGGTCAAGGGCGGCGGACCTGGGCAGGTCATCCTCTCTCAACGGGACCTGAGCACGACGCGAGGGGCCTCCTGGCTTGGTTGCGACCCAAGGACCGGCTGCCTGATGACGGCAGTCACCAACGTGCATCGAGTTGGGGTGGGCCCGCTCGTGTCGTTGGCTGAGGTCTCAGACGGGGCCTGGCACCAGATTGGACTGGTTTATGACGGCGGCTGCAGATCCCTGTACTTGGACGGGATCGAGGTGGCGAGAGATCCGACTTCGATCAGCCCATTGACCGGGACACAGGCCGGCCTCAACCTCGGCGCTGGGAAGAATCTGGAGTTGGGCTCCTTCTGGGCCGGCCTGGTCGACGATGTCCGCATCTACGGCACGGCGGTTATCCCTTGAGATCATTCTGTTGAAGCGAGGAGACACTGATGCAGGTGAACACCACCCTGTCCCTGCGGAGAAGCCCCCCGGGCTAGGTAGGCCGGCCTGACCGACGGCCGGGCCGGCCGAACAGACGGACACGGATCCTGAACAAGTCGGATGGATGGTTCGAGTAGCCTTGAAGGAGGTCGTCGCGATGAAACGAAGTGCGTTGTTTCTATCAGTAGCATCTCTACTGGTGCCGGTTGCAGTGGTCGTGTCTGCTGCGGAGCCCATGCCGTTCGCGGACTACGGCTCGGGAACCACAATCGAGCTGGTCAGCGGCAAGGGGACTTGGCAGGTCAACTGGGGGCAAGGTCCCTGGACTTGGTGTGACATGGCGGCAGGCCCCCTGCTCAGCTCGACGGTGTCCGGTGTCCTGGCCCTGCAAACGACAGCCGCTGCAAGCGTCAGCAGCGACATCGTGATCACCCTGCCGATCCAAGGCTCGTTGACTCTGTCCGCCCACGACAAGGTCAACAGCAATGTGGTGACCGGCACGATGGTCCTGAGTGGCACGGGGGTCAACATCATCGACGGTAATGCATCCCGTGTTCTCGTGGACCAGGGAACGGGCATGGTCCTGGCGCCCTTCCGCGCCCCCGGCCCCGAACTCACCATGACTGTAGATCAAGCCACAGGCGTGTTTGCCTACATCAAACAGGCGGGAGACTGGCGGCTGCAGTTGTCCGGATTGTATGCGGCACCGCTGATGAAGGGCGTCCCACTCCAGAGCAACATCCTCGCAGCCCTCGGAGGACAAGTCCCGCTGGTTGGAGGCCTAGGCGAGTTCGTGCTCAGTGGACAGCATGAAGCCGTGGAGAGCATGAAGCCACAGTCCTTCTGCGAATACGGCACAGGCGTTGCCGTCCGTTTCGGTGCTGCTGGGGGTCTGTGGAGCCAGACCTGGACCCATGACGCATGGCCATGGCATTCCTGTACCGCGACGGTCAATCAGAAGTTCCTTGGGACAAACGTGTCGGGAGAACTCGAGACCACTACAACAGGGGCACCGAGTATTGATGGAGACATGATTCTGAGGTTCGGCTTTGGCGGCCAGATGACCTTGACCGACTACAACGAGGTAACCCCTGCCCAAATCGACGGCCAGATTCTGGGCGACGCCAAAGGGACGTTCGTAGCGGACGTCAATGCGGCGCACGCCACCTTCGATCCCAATGGCAACATCGTCTGCGCCTTCGGGGCCGCTGTACATGACGCGGCGGATGCATTCATCACCGTGACTCAGGCCACCGGGACCTATGCGGACATCCACCAGGCCGGGGATTGGGCGTGGTATGTCGATGGAACCATGACCATTGCCCGGGAGCCCGCCCTCTCCGTTCAGGACAACATCTTGGCCGCCCTGCAGCGTCCCGAACTGCTGCTCGGCGCGAAGGAGGAATTCGTCCTGACCGGAACGTACTACCGAGGCTCGCCGGAGGAGTGAAGCAACGTATGCGGCGGCTCACTGTGTCAGCAGACACGGCGGGCTTGACCATCCTGGCGGCTTGTCCAGGCGAGGAGACGCAGATGCAGGTGAACACCGCCGCCCCATCCCTGCGGAGAAGCCCCCCGGGCTAGGTGGGCCGGCCTGACCGACGGCCGGGCCGGCCGAGCAGACAGACACGGATCCTGAACACATCGCATGGATGTACCGAGCAGGCTTCAAGGAGGTAGTCGCTATGGACCGTGTAGTCGCACTTGTACTGGTGTTGTCGCTATGGGCGCCTATGGCCCTCGCAGAGGATGTGGAGGTGAAGTCCTTCTATGACTATGGCTTTGCGGTCTCGCTTCGCCTCGGGGCCGGAGGAGCCCTGTGGGACCAGGTCTGGGGACAGGATGCCTGGCCTTGGTTTACGTGCACTGCGAAGCCCAACGTTGGGTTTCTGAACTGCAACTCCGTGAGCCTGTTGGAGACTACAACCGCAGGGGCACCCGCCATTGACTCGGACGTAATTCTGAGATTCACCTTCGGAGGCACATGGACCCTCCTATCGCAAGACGATAAGGATCCGAAACAACTGGCCGGTCACATGACCGGTGACGTCCAGGGCACGTTTGTGGCCGACCTCAATGCCTCCAGGGCCGTGGTCGACGAGGCTGCGGGCACCATCACCGTCGTCTTTGGTTCGTCCCTGCACAGCGACCCGGATGCCCTCATCACGATTACCGAGACCGGGGGCAAGTTCAAGAGCATCCATCCCATAGGCCTGTGGGAGTATCGTGCGAGCGGCACGATCACAGTCAAACGGGTCCCAGCCCTGCCTCTCCAGGCGAACATCCTCGCAGCCCTTGCCCCGAACAGCCCCCTCCTGCTCGGCGCACAGGAGGAGCTGGTCCTGAGCGGCACGTACTACCGCAGCTCGCCGCAGAAGTGAGATTCGAATCAAGGAGGTGAACCATGAACGGAGTCGCTGCATTCAAGAACCACCCCGTCCTCTCGCGTTTGGCCCTAGGCGCGGCCGTCATCACTCTGTCCGTCCTCACGACCGCTCCTGCGCGTGCAGGGATCGTCTTCACGGACGGATTCGAGGGGCCGGCCCTGGAGCCATTCTGGACTGCACGCCAGGAGTCGGGTTCAGTGAGCCTATCCACAACACAGGTGCATGCGGGCGTCCAGTCCCTGCAACTGAGCTCAACCTACGACACGGGGCAGAAGTACGTCTGGGTCTCGCACTGCTTCGAACCACCCGTGTTCGGTTCTGTTTCGGTGTGGATGTACGACACAGGGGCGGATGAATGGTCCAGCAACTACCTGGGGCTGGAGCTCCTGAACTCGGTCTCGGGTCAGTCCGCTGGGATCTATACGAGGGACTACGACCTGGGTACGCCTGCGCAGGGAGGGAGCTACAGATGGGTGACCTTCGACGGAACCGCAGGGTACGCCGTCGATAGGACCAAGGCCTGGCACCACTTTCAGGTCAATTCGACACCAGGGCAGATTGTGTTGACCATCGACGACCAGGTCGTGTACACGGGCGTCGGAGGGACCCCCTACGACGAGATCCGCCTTCGGATGGAAGGCCCGTCCTGGCGGCCTGCCTGGGTCTGCTACTATGACGACTTCTCCTTCGAGGAGTACACCCCTATCGTGACCGTAGCCATCGACATCAAGCCGGGCAGCTACCCCAATCCCATTAACCTGGGGTCTCACGGGCTGACTCCCGTGGCGATCCTATCCACCCTTGACTTTGATGCCACGATCGTCGATCCGGAGACGGTTCTACTGGCCGGCGCAGGGGTCGCGACACGGGCCAAGGGCACCAAGACGATGACCCACGAAGAGGACGTGAATGGGGACGGGCTTCTTGACCTTCTGGTCCAGGTGGAGACACAGGACCTCGACCCCGAGCAGATGGAGGATGGGACTGCCGTACTGACCGCGGCCACCTTCAGCGGCGTGATGCTGACAGGACAGGATACGGTCGTCCTCGTCCCGGCAGTGCGGTAGACCGGCAGGGCTACAGGGGGACGTTCATTTCCATGCAGCCGTTGCAGGGGGCTGTCGGCAACCGGCCGGCAGCCCTTCTCTTGACTGCCCACCAAACGGCACGCCTCTGCTCGGCCCGGCCGTCGAATCCCTACAGGTCCGGGACGACCTCAGGGTACAGGGAGCCGCTGCTGTCGGCCTTGAAGATGTAGATCCTGCCCGGTCGGAGCTGTTCGTAGACCACGTTGCCGAACACGGCCTTGATGCCCAGGGGCTCCAGTCGCTTGGGGTCGTTGGCCAGGTCCCAGATCCCCTGCCAGAAAACCTGGCGGTCGCGGAGGCCCAGCTTCTCGGTGAGGGAGCGGTATCGGGCAGGCTCCTTGCCGGGCTCCTCGATCGGGAATCCCTCTTCAGGCCGCATCCTCTCACCGTAGACCCTCCGCCACAGGGTGAGGGCCCGCTCCTTGCCGTCCATGACCAACTGGCTGCCGAACTTGACGACCAAGGCGTCGAAGTGGACGACGTCGCCGTCCAACTCGAACTCCTTCTCCAGGATCGGGCTGGAGTCGCGGGGGTCCGTCTCCACGAATCGAATCCGCGTCACGAGACCTGTGGGGGTCTGTTCCTGGGAGAGGACCTTCGCATACCCGATCTGGGTCTCCTCAGTGAGATTCACGATGGCCGTCTTGAGGTGACGGTTCTCGGTCAGGAGCCGGTCAATGGTTCGGTTGACGGTGAGGACCCGCCAGCCGATTGCGGCTCCAATCACCGCGGCCCCTGCGAACAGCCACTTGATGGTGCTTCCCAGTGTACCGGTTCGCTTCATCTTTGGTTCTCCTTGAGCAGACTCGGTAGATCCTTCACTCCACTACGTTTCGTTCAGGATGACATCAGACCAGGCTGAGCCTGATCTGATGTCACTTGAATCGGTCCTTTGTGGACCACAGACCCAGGCCCGGGTTGGAGATGAAGAAGACCTCCTCGCCGCCGACGGTGTTGAAGCCGTCCTTGAGCCTGCGGGGGTCGTACCGGGCCGTCATGGCCTGGAGGTCCGCATACCGAAAGTGGACGGACTCGATCTGCTCCCGGGTCAGGTGGCCAGGACAGTAGGTCACGCTGAAACGGCCTTCCGTTGAGCCGTGGATCAGGTGCGCGGCCGCGCTGAGGTTTGCGCGGAGGTCCGCACACCCCCCCACGAGCTGGAGGACTCGATCGGTCCCCACATACCCGTACTTGCGGATCAGGGCGTCGATCTGTCTGTCCTCGCCGAACTCCTTGAGGCCGGGGGCCAGGACGATCAGCTC
>JAGOQT010000097.1 GCA_018007255.1 Phycisphaerae bacterium
GGGCGTCCTCGCCGCCATTCCCGGCGCCAGCGAAGCCTCTCTGGAGCAGTTAACCGGGCAGAGGTTCCTGCAGGTCCGCGTGGACCCCCAGGCCGCGGCCCGCTTCGGCGTCCCGACGCGCAACGTGCTCAGCGTGGTGGAAGCCGTGGGCACCAAGAAGGTGGGCGACGTACGCGAAGGCCAGCGGCGGTTTCCGCTCGTCGTCCGGCTGCCCGACCTTCAGCGGACCGATCCCGACGCCCTGGCCAACACCCTCATCCCCACGGACGCGGGCCCCAGGCTGCCACTGAACCAGGTGGCGACAATCACCGAGACGGAAGGCCCTGCCACGATCAACCGCGAGTGGGGCAGGCGACGGATCGGCATCCAGTGCAACGTACGAGGGCGCGACGTGGCGGGTTTCGTGGCCGAGGCAAGGCAGAGAATCGCCGAGCGGGTGAAGGTGCCCGAGGGCTATAGCATCGAATGGGGCGGGCAATTCGAGAACATGAAACGGGCCAACCGGAGGTTGATGTTCGTGGTGCCGATGTCGCTGGCCTTGATCTTCGTCATGCTCTCCTTCAGCCTTCGATCTCTGCCCGAGGTCCTGATCGTGGCGTCCGGCATCCCGCTGGCCCTGGTCGGAGGCGTCCTGGCGCTGCGGCTGCGAGGCATGCCGTTCACGGTCAGCGCAGCCATCGGATTCGTCGCGCTCAGCGGCCTGGCCGTGCTCAATGGCCTGGTGTTGGTGACCTTCATCCGCCAGAAGCTGGATGCCGGCCGGTCTCTGGGCCAGGCGGTGCGGGAGGGCTGCCTGGCGCGCCTGCGCCCTGTCCTGCTGACGGCCCTGACGGATGCCATAGGATTTCTGCCCATGGCCGTGAACGTGGGCATCGGCGGCGAGGTTCAGCGGCCGCTGGCGACCGTCGTCATCGGCGGGGTGTTCACCAGCCTGCTGCTGACCCTGCTGGTGCTCCCGGCGTTGTACACGACGTTCCATCGCGGGGGTCCGGCATCGGCGGGGGTCTGACGTGATTCCCTGCAGGGCCGGTCCCGGGGTCTTGATGGGCAGCCGTGGGACCGATAGAATACCTCCTTCTCTTGTGGGAGGACCCTGCATGGCCAAGAAATTCGTTCGAGCCGTGTTTCCGGGCTCGTTTGACCCCATCACGAACGGGCACCTGGACGTGATTCAACGGGCCACGGGCCTCTTCGATGAGCTGGTCGTGGCTGTGGGCCGCAGCCCGGTCAAGAACCAGCTCTTCACCCCCTCCGAACGGGTGGAGATGATTGCCGAGTTGATCGGCGACATGCCCGGGGTGATCGTCGAGAGCTTCGAGGGCCTGATGGTCGAGTACGCCACGAAGAGGAAGGCCAACGTGGTCCTTCGGGGGCTTCGCGGCCTCACCGATGTGCAGTACGAGTTCCAGTTGGCCATGACCAATCGGGCCGTGGCCGGGATCGAGACGGTCTTCATCATGACCAGCGAGCGGTACGGGTTCACCAGTTCCACGCTGATCCGGGAGATCGCCTCCTTGGGCGGAGATCTGTCCAACCTGATTCCGGAGAACGTGTCCAGGCGGCTCAGGACCCGCCTGGGCAGGCCCTAGGTGCGGGGATCCGGATTTGCTTGCAGGGCCTGGCGAGGATATAATGGACCGCGACCGGTGGATTGCGGGGTCGCAGCCCCCGGGTCGCACGGGATAGGAAGGGCCGGGTCGCTATGCAGTGCCAGATCTGCAACAAGAATACCGCGACGATCCACCTGACGGAGATCGCCGAGGGGGAGCGGACCGAGATGCACCTCTGCGAGCAGTGCGCGGTCCAGCAGGGAATCGCGGCCAAGAGGCAGATCCCCGTCAGCGAGTTGCTCAGCGGCCTGCTGGCCTCCCAGCCCTCCGAAGAGGAGATGCCGGGCCTCGGCGAGACCCAGAAGGCCTGCCCGCACTGCGGGTCCACACTGAGCTCTCTCCGCAAGGAGGGCGTGTTGGGGTGTCCCCACGACTACGAGGTCTTCGAGGAGGCCCTGACGCCGCTCATGGAGCAGGCTCAGAACGGGAGGACCCGCCACAGCGGCAAGGTTCCCTCGCGTCTGGCGCAGTCGTCCAAGGCGGCCGCGGTTCGCTCCAAAGCGGTTGCGGAGTGCTCCCGGCTTCGCCAGCAGCTCCAGGCCGCGATCCGGAGGGAGGACTACGAGCTCGCCGCCCAACTGCGGGACCAGATCCAGCAACTGGAGGGCAAGGGGACCCTGGAGGAGCCGGGTCTTGGCTGACCCCCATGAAGCTGACCGATCTGAGCGGAACGACCAGTGACTGGCTGAGCGGCAGCGGGCCGATGTCCGACGTGGTGCTCTCCTCGCGGATCCGGCTGGCGAGGAACCTGGCCGGGCACAAGTTTGTCAGCCGCTGCTCGGCGGGTGAGAAGACGCAGATCCTGGAGGGGCTCCGGGAGGTCCTGCTTTCCATCGACCTCGGGGATGAGCCGTTCTATGTGGAGATCGACCAGGCCTCGGACCTGACGCGGGACTTCCTCGTCGAGCGTCACCTCATCAGTCGCCACCACGCCCTGGCCAAGGGCCCGCGCGGGGCCGTGATCGCCCGGCATGAGTTCTTCACCGGCATGATCAACGAGGAAGACCACCTCCGCATGCAGGTGCTCCAGTCCGGCTGCCAGGTGTCCGCGTGCGCGGAACTGATCAATCGAATCGACGACATGGTGGAGCGCAAGGTCGAGTACGCCTTCTCCACCCGCTACGGATACCTGACGGCCTGTCCGACCAACGTGGGCAGCGGCCTTCGGATCTCCGTCATGCTGCACCTGCCTGCGATCAAGATGACCGGCCATCTGGACCGGTTCCTGCGTGCGGCCAAGGACATGAATCTGGCCGTGCGGGGGCTGTTCGGAGAGGGGACCGAGGCCGCGGGGGACCTGTACCAGATCTCCAACCAGGTGACCCTGGGGCTCTCCGAGGAACAGTGGATCCTGGACTTCCAGACGCGGATCATCCCCGAGATCGTGGAGTATGAGAACGCCGCGCGAAAGAAGATGCTGTCCAGCCATTCCGAGGCGCTGGACGACAAGATCTCCAGGGCCACGGCCCTGTTACAGAATGCCCAACTGATCAGCTCTCAGGAGGCCCTGTTCCTGCTGAGCCACCTGCGTCTGGGCGTGGGGATCCACCGGTCCCTCGGGGTCACTACGCCTGCGATCGATCGCGTCTGCTCCCTGTTCGGAGGAGACCTGGAGCGGGGTCATGCGTCGATTCGGACGATCAATCGGCTGCTCATGATGACCCTGCCCGCGCACCTGCAGTTGAACCACGGCAGGGTCCTGGAGACCACGCAGCGGGACGCGATTCGGGCGAAGCTGATCCGCTCGGCCCTGAGCGGGACCAGTTGAGGCCTCCGGCAGGACCCCGGCGTCCAGTGCGGGCGGATCCTCCCTGCGTGTGGAGGTCTGCCAAAATGGCACGCGCGCGGGGGCTCATCCGCTCCAAGCCGCATCGTGCAAGTCTTTTACCCAGATCGAGTTAGACAGTCCCTCTGGTCAATGCAGCCTGCTGGCACGGACTTTGCAAACAGATACCCAGAATGATGTTCGGCAAACGGGCATTCGAGCCTGGCTTATAGAGCGAAAGGGACACTCATGGCAAAGATCATAGGAATCGACCTGGGGACAACGAACTCTGTAGTGGCCGTCATGGAAGGTTCTCTGCCCAAGGTCTTGGTCAACGCCTCGGGCTCCCGCCTGACCCCGTCTGTGGTGGCCTTCACGGACAAGGGCGAGCGTCTGGTCGGCCAGATTGCCCGCCACCAGCAGGTGACCAACCCGGAGAACACGGTCTTCTCCATCAAGCGGTTCATGGGCCGCAGGCACAACGAGGTCGCGGCGGAAGAGAAGATCGTGCCCTATCGTGTGGTGGGCGGGCCTGGGGAGCTGGTGAAGGTCGGCGTGCGGTCCAAGGAGTACACGCCCCCGGAGATCTCGGCCATGATCCTCCAGGACCTGAAGAAGACCGCGGAGGACTACCTGGGCGAGAAGGTGACCAAGGCCGTGATCACGGTCCCCGCCTACTTCAACGATGCGCAGCGCCAGGCGACCAAGGACGCCGGCCACATCGCGGGCCTGGAGGTGGAGCGGATCATCAATGAGCCCACCGCGGCAGCCCTTGCGTACGGCGTGGAGAAGAAGAAGGGCGGCAAGGTGGCCGTGTTCGACTTCGGTGGCGGCACGTTCGACGTCTCCATCCTGGACATCGGGGACAACGTCTTCGAGGTCCTCAGCACGAACGGCGACACCCACCTGGGCGGGGACGACCTGGACGCGGTCCTGATCCACCACCTGGCCGACGAGTTCAAGAAGAAGGAGGGGATCGACCTCCGTCAGGACCCCATGGCCCACCAGCGTCTCAAGGAGGCGGCGGAGAAGGCCAAGTGCGAGCTGAGCACCCAGGTGGAGGCCACCATCAATCTCCCCTTCATTACGGCCGACGCCTCGGGTCCCAAACACCTCCAGATGGCCCTGACCCGCAGCACCTTCGAGTCTCTGTGCGAGCACGTGTTCGAGCGGCTCCGCAATCCCTGCCGAAAGGCCCTGGAAGATGCCAAGCTCAGACCCTCGGAGGTCGAGGAAGTCCTTCTAGTTGGGGGCTCCACGCGGATCCCCAAGGTGGGCCAGATCGTCAAGGAGATCTTCGGCAAGGAGCCGAACCGGAGTCTCAATCCGGATGAAGTCGTGGCCATGGGCGCGGCGATCCAGGCCGCGGTCCTGGCTGGGGATGCGGGGGTCAAGGACATCCTGCTGTTGGACGTCACACCGCTGTCCCTGGGCGTGGAGACCCTCGGGAACGTGATGACCAAGCTCATCGAGCGCAACACCACCATCCCGACCAGCAAGAAGGAGATCTTCTCCACGGCTGCGGACAACCAGACGACCGTGGACATCCACGTGCTGCAGGGCGAGCGGGAGTTCGCCGCGGACAACCGCACCCTAGGCCGGTTTCAGTTGACCGGGATTCCACCCACCCCCCGCGGCATGCCCCAGATCGAGGTGACGTTCGACATCGACGCGAACGGCATCCTGCACGTGTCGGCCAAGGATCTGGCCACGGGCAAACAGCAGTCCATCGACATCAAGTCCAGCTCGGGGCTCTCGGACGCGGAGATCCACCGGATGACCAAGGAGGCCGAGACCCACTCGGACGAGGACCGGCGCAAGCGCCAGGTGGTGGACCTCAAGAACCAGGCCGACCAGCTGATCTACGCCACAGAGAAGACGCTCAAGGAGCACGGCCAGAAGGTCCCGGGCTCCACCCGAGGGCAGATCGAGACGGCCATCCAAAACCTCAAGGAGGCCATCAAGGGCGACGATGGAGAGGCCATCCGCAGGGCCATGGAGAATCTGAGCTCGGCCAGCCAGGAGGTGGGCAAGACCCTGTACGAGGAGGCGGCCAAGAGGCAGGCCTCGTCGGCTGCCCAGGCGGAGCCGTCGCCGGACCAGCCGGGCCCGGAGGGCGTGCGGCGCAAGGCGGGCGGGGACGACGTGATCGATGCCGAGTTTGAGGCCAAGTAGGATGGCCGACCCCGGCCGGGCTGGGTGCTGACCGTCGCAGGGTCCGCTGTGGCGAAGGGCGGCCCGGATCGGACCGGGTCGTGGAACTACTTGCCGATGCAGAAGCGGGAGAAGAGGGCGTCCAAGACCTCTTCCTCCAGGGGTCGTTGTGTGTCCGATAGGGCCTGGTGCGCGGCCCTGGCCATCATGGCCGCGACCTCATCCTGGCCCAGGGCAAGGGCCTCGAGGGCCTTGCTCACGTGGCCGGCCGCCTCCGTGACGCCCTGGCGAAGTCGGGCGGTGAGCATCACGTGCGCCTGGGCCGAATCCGACAGACCCGCCCGGGATGCGCCCGACATCAGGCGTCGCTCGATCCGGTCCTTCAGGGCGTCCAGGTTCATCCCTATCTTGGCGGACACGGGCAGGAAGGCTTGACCGAAGACCCGGCTCAGGTGGTCGATTCGCTCGGTCAGGTCCGCGGGGCGAACCAGGTCCGCCTTGGTGGCCACGCAGACGGCAGAGCAGGGCGCGACCTGCCTGCTGAGGGCCAGGTCGTCGTCCCAATGGGCCTTGGACAGGTCTGCACAGAAGAGGACTAGGTCGGCCCTCGCCAGGGACTGCGCAGCGGCCTGCCGGGCCATCTGGTCCAGGATATCCTCGCTGCGCAGGGCCAGGCCTGGACAGTCGAAGAAAACGGTCGTTGCGTGCCTCAGATCCAGCACGGCCTCGAGCACGTCCCGCGTGGTCCCGGGGATCTCGGACACGAGGCTCCGCGTCTGCGAGACCAGGGCGTTGAACAGGGTGCTCTTGCCCGCGTTGGGCTCACCGGCCAGTCCCACGGACCGCATTCGGGTCACGGTTTGTGCCTGAGCGACATCCGACAGAAGACCCTGCAGGCCTGCATGGACGGCCTTGAGGGCCTGCGAGGCCTGCTGCACGCACGCCTGGGTCCCCTCCTCCTCCGGGAAGTCCAAGCCCGCCTCCAAGAGGCTGATTGCGTGCACGAGCTGGGACCGGACGGCCGCGACGGAACGGGAGAGTCCGCCCTGAAGGAGCCTTTCCGCGTCCCGGCAGTGGGTGTGGTTGGTGGAGGAGACCACCTCGTTCACGGCCTCGGCCTGGGTCAGGTCCATCTTGCCGTTCAGATAGGCCCTGGCCGTGAACTCACCCGGTCCGGCCTGACGCGCGCCGGCCTCCAGGAGCCGCTGGACCAGGGCATCGACCACGGGGCGGCCCGCTTCCACGTGGATCTCGGCCATGGTCTGACCTGTGTACGAACGAGGCGACGGGAAGAAGTAGAGCCTGCCCCCGATGACCAGGTCCGGGTCCAGGACCAGGTCCACCTGATGGACGCCGCGGGTCTGCGGACACCCAGCCCCTCGGACCAGACCCCGGCAGACCTCGGGGGTGTCGGGCCCCGCGATGCGGAGGATCGTCCGCACGCCGCCTTCCGGCGTGGCGATGGCCGCGATGGTGTCGTTCGGATCGTGCACGACCAGGCGTCTTCCGGCGAGGTGCTCAGAACTTGAAGAACGGCTTGGCCTTCTTCTTCTTGACCTTGCCGCCGGTCTTGCTCGTGACGGCCACCAGACCCTGGGCCTCGGCCTGCTCCCTCGCCTTGATGTGCTTGAGGATGATCTTCTGCTCCCAGACCCCGGCAAAGGTGCTCGTCATGATGTAGAGGTTTACGCCCGATGCGGTGTTGTAGAGCATCAGGGGGAACATGATCGGCATCATCCACATCATCATCTTCTGCTGCTGCGCCATCTGGGGGTTGGAGGCGGCGGCGGCCTGGGTGGGCGTGAACTTCTGCTGCAGGTAGAACGCCACGCCCATCAGGATCGGCAGGAGGTTGACCCCAGCGATCTTCCAGCCCAGCCAGGGCAGCACGAAGACCTTGGGGAACCGGATCAGCGCGTCCGGTGCGGCCAGGTCCGTGATCCAGACCGGAAGAAAGGCCTGGCCGCGGAGGTCGATGCTCGAGTTGACCGCGGTCCACAAGGCGATCCAGACAGGCATCTGGATGAGCATGGGCAGGAACCCCATGATCGGCGAGGCCCCCTGGTCGCGGTACAGGGCCATGAGTTCCCTGTTCATCTCCGTCTTGTTGTTGGCGTACTTCTTCTTGATCTCCTCGGCCTTCGGGGCCAACTTGCTCATCTTGTGCATGGCGACCTGGCTGCTCTTGGTCACCGGGTGCATGACGAGCCGCATGAGCAGAACCAGGACGATGATGACCAGTCCGTAGTTGAACAGGACGGTGTACATGGCCTTCATGAGGGCCAGGATCAGGAAGGCCAGGGGATTGATGATGCTGGAGGGACAGCAACACCCCGCAAAGTCGATCACGTGTACGAATCCGAGGCCCCGGAACAGCGTGTTCTTGTCGAACAGGCCCTTGTCCTTGGGCCCCAGGTAGAGCTGGAAGGCGTAGGTCCTGGAAGCGCCGGGCTCGCCTGCGGCCGCGAGGGTGACGGGCGCGGTCTGGAACTCCACGGCCACGGTCTCGTCCCCGCTGTCCTTGCGCGGGTCCCCGTCCGGATTGAAGAACAGGCCGGACGGGGTCCGGATCCAGTCGCAGGCGGGCCTGTTCGGCTCCGGCACAGGGACCAGGATGGCCGCGAAGTACTTGTTCGAGATGCCGGACCAGAGCAGAGGGGCCTGGCTGTCCTTGATGCGAAGCAGGCGGGCGCTTGCGTCTCTGGCCTTGGAGAGGGTCAGGGCGTCGAGCTTGTGGCTGGCAACCTGGCCGCCCTGGGTCTCCCTGAAGGCGGCCACGGCCTTGGGCATGTCCGCGAGCATGGACTCCCTCCGGATGCCCGCAGGACCGGTCATCTGGAGGGCCATGGACTCCCGGCTGCCCGAGAGGTTCTCCACCGCGAGGTTGACATCCACCAGGTAGCTGTCCGGGGACAGGGTATACGTCTTGATCAACCGGAATAGGGGCCTGTCGTTGCCGTCCACCACCGTGGCCTCGAATCGGGCGGTCTGGGCGTTGTTCGCATCCGCCTGTACGCCCGCGCTGACCCACTCCAGGCGATCCAGGGCCAGTTGTTGGCCCGCATCGACCAGGACCAACTGTCGATTGGCCACAGACAGGACCGGCAGGTCGCCGGTCCGGGCGGGCTCCACGAGCAGCAGGGGGGGGTGGGCCTTGTCGCTGAGGTCCGGATGCTCGCTCAGGGTCGCCCGGGCGAGGGCCGCGCCCTTGGAGTCCAACTCGATCTGGAACTTGAACCCCGTGGCCTTGTCCGTGGACCCGAGGGTGAGGGTCTGGTGTGTCCCGCCTACCGCGCTGAAGGATCTGGCTGCGGAGGCCGCGGTCGTGTCGGCCTCGGCCGAGGCCGCGAGTGCGCGGGGTGTCCACGCACCCAGGCCGGCGAGGATGCAGAGGGTCAAGGTGGCGATTCTCGTCATGGTGTCCCTACCGTGCTTGGTGCTGTTGAGAAGACCCTGCATCGGCTCACCTTCCATCGCGGAGCCGCTCTGCATGGAACCGGTCTAATCGGTCCACGGCCAGGATCTTCTTCATGGTGGTCTCGTAGTCGTAGGCCAGTCGCACGAAGTGGACCTTGTTGCCGTCCACGACCACGTAGCTGGCCCGGTTGTCCCGGTCCCGGGGCTGGCCCACGGAACCGATGTTGATCACGGCCTTCTCATTCTCCACGATCGGGTAGGCCTCGCCCAGCTCGTCCGGGAGGTAGAAGTCCGGCTCCTCCAGAAACACCCCGGGCATGTGGGTGTGGCCGACGAAACACACATGGCGGATCTTGTCGAAGAGCATCCGCACCTTGGCCGGGTTGGTGTACACGTCGTCGGGGAAGATATACTCGTTGATCGGGCGGCGGGGTGAGGCGTGGACGAAGTCCAGCACCGCGCTCTGCCCGTCCAGGTTGGTCTCCAGGGTCCTCCGCATGGGCAGCGAGCCCAGGAACTGCCAGCGGAGGTTGTTCCGCTCCACGTCCTCCCTGGATTCGAGCACCTCGCGGGTCCAGAAGCTGGCCTGCTCTGCCCCATAGTTGAAGTTGGTCGGCTCGTACAGGGCCGCGTAGTCGTGGTTGCCCAGGACACACCACTGGGCCTTGCCGATGATCAGGTCCAGACATTCGACGGGATTGGGCCCGTACCCCACCACGTCGCCCAGGCAGTAGACCGTCTGAATGCCCCGCCGGGTGATGTCGGCGAGGACCACGGTCAGGGCCTCGAGATTCGAATGGATGTCACTCACTACGGCAAACATGGCCACCACGTCTCCAGCACAGTGCGGTCCAAGAAAGAAGCCACAACGATAGCAGAAAAGGTCGTCCAACGCCACAACATTCGAGTCTGCGCCGAAGGGTCCGTCAAATGGGCTTTGCCTGGGTCCAGGCGAGGCTTATAATACCCCGGTTCGACCTGGCCCGCATTCCTCACGAGGTTTGTGAGAAATGCGGGCTGGCAGGGAGGTGTTGCCTTGGCGGGCACGACGTTGTTGGAGACCCAGGGGCTGGTCAAGCGGTACGGCGGCCGCGTGGTGGTCGACGGGGTATCGATCCGGATCGAGCAGCGGACCATCGTGGGGCTGCTGGGCCGCAACGGGGCCGGCAAGACCACCACGTTTCGGATGATCATGGGGATGATCACGCCGGACGGCGGGGAGGTTCTGTTCGACGGCCACCAGGTGACCGCCTTGCCCATGTTCAAGCGGGCCAGGCTGGGCATGGGGTATCTGTCCCAGGAGCCGAGCATCTTCCAGCGCCTCAGCGTCCGTGACAACCTCCTGGCGATCTTGGAGAGCATGCCCCTGCGCAGGGCCGAGCGCCAGGAGAAGGCCCAGATGCTGATCGAGCGGTTTGCCCTCCAGGAGGTGGCGGCCAGCCAGGGGCGGTTTCTCTCGGGTGGCGAGCGCCGCAAGCTGGAGATCGCCAGGGCCATGGTCACGAATCCGTCCCTGATCCTGCTGGACGAGCCCTTCAGTGGTGTGGATCCTATCGCCGTGGAGGACCTCCAACAGGAGATCCGCCGGCTTGTGGAGGGAGGGGTCAGCATCCTGATTACGGATCACAACGTCAGCAGGACGCTCGAGGTCGTGAACAAGGCCTACATCATCGACCACGGCAAGGTCATGGCTGAAGGGCCGCCCGCGGCCATCATCCGCAACCCGCAGGTGCGGGAGCTCTATCTGGGCAATACCTTCGCAGGAGACGAATTCGACTAGCGCGTGGATCTCGCCGCGTCCGGAGACCCATGTACCGGACGGGGCACGCGGGAAGGCAGGTTGCCGATATGGAAAAGGACCATGTCACCCAATACCCGGCCAGAGTCCTGGCAGGCCCGGCACAGGCTGTGGACCAGGTCGACGAGTCCGTCCGGTCGTTGGTGGACCGGATGGTCGACCTGATGTTCGAGCACAAGGGCATCGGCTTCGCCGCGCCGCAGGCGGGCGTTCCGCTCCGCCTGTTCATCGTGTCCCTGGACGGGACCCGGGAGCACCTCAAGGTCTTCATCAACCCCACGCTCACCCCGGCCGGGGAGCTGGAGGCCAAGGAGGAAGGATGTCTCTCCGTGCCCGGGATCTATCCCACGATCCGGCGCTACAAGACCTGCGAGGTCACGGCCACGGACCTGGAGGGCAAGACCTTCACAGAGACCGCCGAGGGTCTGTACGCCCGTTGCCTGCAGCATGAGTACGACCACATCGAGGGCATCACCATCGTCAGCCGCATGGGGCAGGTCGCCCGAATGGCCCATCGCCGGCAACTGAAGAGGCTGGAGGAGGCGGCTGGTGAAGATCGTCTTTCTCGGTAGCGGCCACTTCGGCATCTGGTGTCTGGAGTCGATCCTCCCAACGCGGCACCGGTTGGCCCTGTGTGTGACCCAGCCCCCGCAGCCGGCGGGACGGGGCCGCAAGCCCAGTCCCACGGCCGTGGCCGAGTGGGGCGCTGCCCACGGCGTACCCCTCCTGGAGACGGACAACGTCAATGCCCCGGAGGCCGTGGCGGCCATCGCCCAGCACAGGCCCGACCTGCTGTTGGTGATCGCCTTCGGGCAGAAGGTCGGCCCCGCCCTTGTGGCCCTGCCGGGCCGGGGCGCGATCAACGTCCATGCCTCCTTGCTGCCGCGATGGCGCGGGGCTGCGCCCATCAACTGGGCCATCATGGCCGGGGACCCGGTCACGGGGGTGAACATCATCACCCTGGCG
>JAGOQT010000098.1 GCA_018007255.1 Phycisphaerae bacterium
TGCGGAGAGGTGCTTTGGAAAGATGTGAAACGGGCGCAAACCCTTTAGAAACAAGGGGAAAAAGAAAACCCGTCACCCCGGAGAATGACCCCAGAGAGACGGGTTTGTCTTTTCTAAATGGTGGAGACGGGGGGAATCGAACCCCCAGCTCCGCGATGCGACCGCGACGTGTTCCCGTTACACCACGTCCCCAAGAGCAACCCATATTGTAGGTCCGAGACCCGCAAACACAAGGGGTCACTTGGTAATTCCGGGTTCGCCCCCGCCTGGAGGTCATGGGGCGGTCCGCAGGAAAACCGTTGGTGGACGGACCGGGGTGTGGTAGAACCTGATACCCATGAGCCGGGGATCGGACAAGACCCACCAGGCTGTGGTCCAGAGTTCGGTCGTGTGGGGGATGACGGCCGCCCTGGGGTACGTGGCGTTGGCCATGTACCTGTTCGGACCCCATTGGGGACAGTTGGGCAGGGGGCAGGCCCTGCGGCCGGTCAACATGGTCGTGGGGTCCATGGGGGTGTACCTGCTCGGCAGGCGGTGGATCTCCTCTCGACTGGCGTCCATGTTCTGCGGGGCAGTGTACGGGTTCAGCCCGCTGGCCATCTACCTGACCCAGTTCCACCCCCTGGCCGGGCTCGCGGCTGCCTTGGTGCCCTGGCTGTTCTGCCCGGCCGCGCATGTGCCGCGTTGGATTGCGGGAAGGCCGGCACGGTTCCTGGGACGGCCTCTGGGGTGGTGGGTCCATGGACCGCTGCTGGCAGGGCCGTTCCTGGTGATCCTGGCGGCATTCGCCCTGCTCGGACACCTCCGCCTGTTTCTCATGCCGCTTCGCACGGGCGTCCTGCACTCAGGGGACTGGATCGGGTGGGTGGCGCCCTGGGCCGCGGCCCTGAGGGGAACGATGCCTGCAGGCGTCTACCATTGCCCTGTTGCGGCCTTGACCCTCGCCCTCGTGATGATCGTCAAGGCCAAGCGGTGGCCGATCCTCTTGGTGGGGATGGCGGGTCTGATCCTCGCTGCCTTCAGCCCCCTGTTCCAGGTCAGCCCCGTGATCTGGCTGTGTGTGGCCACCACGTGGGCGGCCGTGCTCGTGGGACTGGGCCTGGACGGTCTGGTCTGGGCTGGGTGGGCCGATCGCGGGTGGCTGGCCGTGTCCCTGATCGTGGTCAGCGGACTGGGTCTAGGGGCCCTGGGTGGGGCCTCCTATGCCGGATACCATGGGTCCCCCGAGGTGATGGAGGCCCTCATCCACAGCTTCAGGATGTACGGACTGGGAGCCGCGGGCGTGGGGTTGATCCTCGCCATCGTGCTGGTCCGAGTCAGGCTGGTGGCCATGCGCCAGGCCGTGGCCGTGGTGGCCTTGAGTGCGGATCTGGTCCTCACGGCGAGGCTGTTGATGGACGCCCTGGCGTAGCCCGCATTTCTCACAAGCCTTCGGTTCTGAGCGGTCCTGTTGTCCGGCTGCTGCGTTCTCGGTCCCGTTCGTCCTCGGCGTACCGCAGCGGGTACGCCTCCGGGCAGCCGGGACATCCGGCCAACGGGCCGCGCTCAGAACAGTCTGTCGCCGATGCGTCGGCCCTCCGGTCGCGCCAAGTCGAGTTGACAGCCTCCATTCTGCCTCGGCCGTCCGAAGCCTCGTGAGGAATGCGGGCTGGGCGACGCCGGTTGTGCCGCACATCCGGCCTTGTGTCCGGGTGTCCGGCCGTGTGGCTGTGCGCAGGATTGAACGTCGAGCGTATGGCCCCGCAGATCTTCGGCCGCATCCCCGCCCTACGCCCCGAAGATCTCCCTGTCCACGTGGCTCAGGAAGAAACGGCCGTCGTTGCGCATGAAGAGGAGGATCCTGTCGAGTTGTTCCTCCACGAACCGGCTCTCGTTGGAGACCACCGCAATGCCCAGCACGGCCCTCTGCCGGGCGTCCTGATGCTCGACCTCGGACACCGAGACGTTGAACCGGCTCTGGAGCCGGCCGATCACGCCCTTGACGATGCTCCGCTTCTCCTTGAGGGACCCTACGCCGGGCATGGCCAGGTGGGCGGATAGGACGCCGACAATCATGACGCCCTTTTTCCGCGATCGGCTGCCCGCTGTCAAGGTTTCTTGCCGAACGACCTTGAACGTGCAGACCCGGTCAGATATACTCCACCTTGTCTGGACGTTCGCAACAGCATAGAACGGGAGTGCGAGGTCTACGCTTGTGGGTCGACGCCAATACGGAGACGGCCGCCACGATACGGCAAGAACGCCGGCGGATCGTGCCAGGGGTGCCTGGATCGCCCGGAGAGGGGGGTTCACCCTCATTGAACTCCTCGTGGTGATCGCGATCATCGCCATCCTCATGGGTATCCTCTTGCCCGCGTTGGGATTGGCCAGGGACAACGGCCGCAGGACGCGGTGCCTGGCCAACATCCGATCCCTGACCCTGGCATGGTACACCTACCAGATCGACAACAGCGGCCTGTTGGTCGGGGGCAACGTGCCCAGTTATACCGGAACCCCGATGGTGACCAGCCCCGAGGGCGACTGGGTGCAGCCCCCGCAGGACGCCCTGGGCAAGTATACGGGCGGGTCCGAGCCCACCATCCAAGACGAATGGAGGGGGATCGAACGAGGGGTATTGTATCGCTACGTAGGGAACGTCGAGGCCTACCGCTGCGCGGCCGACCAGAGGAAGAGGACCCACCTGGCCACGTTCCGCAGCTACTCCATAGCCGGAGGCATGAACGGGGAGGAGCGGACCCGATACACCACCAGGGCCGTGGTCAAGTACACCGAAATCAGGAACGCCAGCACCAAGTACGTGTTTGTGGAGGACGCGGATCCCAGGAAGTGGAACATGGGCTCCTGGATCGTCAACGCCACGGGAGACAGTTGGGCGGATCCCCTGTCGATATGGCACAACAAGAGGAGCACGCTCGGTTGGGCCGACGGCCACGCGGAGGTCCGGAGGTGGCTGGACCCGCGGACCCTCCAGATGTCGGAGAAGGGGTTGTTCGGCGCAAACCAGCCGGATAATCCGGATCTGATTTTCATGCAGCGGGGCTACCAGCTCAGGCCCGCCAGGACGAGGTAGCCCATGCAGCCCGGTGTCCGGGCCGGGCGACGGCATGCGGCCTTGAGGTACACTATGGGATGCACTATCGTCTGTTCCGTCTTGTTGGCCTTCGCAGGGTCCAGCCGCCCAGGATCCCTGCCGGGCGCAGTGACCTTCAGCGGGGCCTCGGACGCCTCTGCAGCAGTGGCGATCAGCCCGGACCTGTTTGCCGTGGCCGACGACGAGGACAACGTGCTGCGGGTCTACGCCAAGACCGGCGGATCGCCCGTGGCCACCTTCGACATGGCCGCGTTCCTGCAGACGACCACCCAGTTCCCTGAGGCGGACGTGGAGGGGGCGGCCCGCATCGGGGACCGCGTGTACTGGATCACCTCCCACGGTCGGAACAAGGACGGCAAACTGCGGCCCAACAGGTACCGGTTCTTTGCCACCGAGATCCGCAGGGAGGCCGACCAGGTCTCCCTGAGGCCCGTGGGCAGGCCCTGCAAGACCCTCGCAGCGCAGATGCTCGGCGACAAGGGCCTGCAGGGACTCGGCCTTCAGGAGGCGGCGGGCACCGACCTGGTCCAGGACGCCGTGCTGGAGAGGACACGCGAGAGGCTCGCCCCAAAGGACGAGGGTCTGAACATCGAGGGCCTGTGCGGTTCTGTTGAGGGCAAGGTCCTGTACATCGGATTCCGCAATCCCATCCCCAAGGGGCGTGCCCTGGTCGTGCCCCTGGAGAATCCCCGGGCCATGGTCGATCAGGATGCGCCTGCGGTGTTCGGCAAGCCCCTTCTTTGGGATCTGGGCGGGCTGGGCATCCGGGACATGGTCTATGTGGAAGACCTCCGCGGGGTCTTCGTGATCGCCGGTCGCCACAATGAGGGGGGCAGGTCCGCCCTGTATCGGTGGTCGGGCAGGCCGGACGAGCAGCCTGTGCGGGTCCGGCAGGATCTGGGGCACGAGAACCCGGAGTTCACGCCCGAGGCCCTCGTGTGGTTCGGGCCGGAGGCCAGGCTCATGGTCCTGAGTGACGAGGGGTCCCGCGAGGTCCGGGTTGCGGGCCCGCAGGAATGCAAGAAGGGCGAGTTCATTGCGGGCGGACGCTGCCTCAACAAGAACCTGCTGGATGCCGGCCGGAAGATCTTCAGGGCATCCTGGGTCTGGACGGACTGAGGCCCTGGACGGGCCCGCGGACCCGGCCACAGGTCCCCGGGAGAATCCGGAAGCCACCCGCATTTTGCCTTGACTCGGCTCGCAGGAGTTGTACCTTCACACTCAGGTCAGGGGGGTGTGTGACCAACAGGATTCCGGAGTGGCCCGCTGCGTCTGTGTCGAT
Organism: Phycisphaerae bacterium; assembly: GCA_018007255.1. Classification (GTDB taxonomy): domain Bacteria; phylum Planctomycetota; class Phycisphaerae; order Sedimentisphaerales; family Anaerobacaceae; genus DTPU01. Next base: position 4,374 of record JAGOQT010000098.1, read on the forward strand.
CTGCTCGCGTTCGGGCATGGGGTGAGGTTTGTGCCGTGCCTGGTGTCTGACTCGGGCGCCCATCACGGGATGGGCATAAGGCCGAGTGAAGCGACAACGCGGTTTCATGGAGGATCACACCATGAGAGAGCAGAGAACGAGCCTCACAAGGTGGTGCCAGGCGGCCGTTGCGGCCCTAGCGGTCTGCTGCACCTGTGGGCCGGGGGTTTGGGCGTCCACGCCCAATGGCGGGTGTGTCACCATGTGCCCTGCGAGCTGGACGCAGTGTCCGGCCATCAACACCACATGCCCTGCCACGGCCACCCAATGCCCGGTCCTGGTGACCCGCTGTCCTGTGGTGGCGACCCGGTGTGCCCAGGCCGTGGAGACCCAGTGTCCCGCCATGCTCACGAGGTGCCCTGTGGTGTCGACTCAATGCCCCATGCAGGCGACGAGTTGCCCCGTGGTGCAGACGCGCTGTGCGGGAGCCCCGACTCCGACGACCTGTCCGGCCGTCTCGACGGCCTGCCCGGAGTCCCCGACCAGGTGTCCGGCCGTGCAGACGCAGTGTCCGCCCATGTCCACGTGTTGCGCACCCGTGGTTGTGCCGTGCCCTCCCATTGAGCCCTGCTGCTGGTCCTGGTCCTGGACCTGGTCCTGGGTCTCTCAGTGCCAGGCCATAGACTAGTCCACACACAAGACCTTGACATGGCCGTCCCCCCGCGTCCCGGGGGGATGGCCTTGTTTCAGAGAGGAGGGGGGCTGCGGGCGGGCCACCCCAGGAGGGTACGGTCGGCCTCGGCCACAGCCCCGGTTTTCCCCCGCGCGGATAGGCAGAAGTGCCGATAAATCCCGCCATTTGGCATTGACTGGGGGGGGTCCCAGGGGTTATCATCAAACTGGCACGCCAGGTGACCGTGCCCTATTCGACACGGTCACCACCAGGCTATTGCCTTGGACACACCCAGCCGGGGTCCGGTCAACGTGATCCTGGGCCGACCGGGTCGTGCTGCGCATCTGAGCTCATGAAGGAGGCCTACTGAGACATGTCCACCAGGCCCGAGAAAGGAGAATGAGCATCCCATGACCTGAATCGACCGACGTGCAGATGGGACCATGTGGTGAGATCGTGCCGAACGTGGGGGAAGAGAGGTATCTTGGAATGGAGGATTGAGACCATGTCAAAGACCGTGATCCATGCCCTTGTCCTGCTCGTGCTGCTCTGCCTTGTCACTGCCCTCCAGGCGGCCGACAAACCCTTCAGCGTCAAGGCCTTCATCGATCAACACGTGTGCAACGACGCCCAGGTCGGGCCTGACAAGAATGAGCAGCAGATCGGTGTGCACGTCCGGGACATCGACGGCCGACGCCGCGTGGGGCTGTTCAGCTTCGACATCTCCGCCCTCAAGGGCGAGGGGATCGTGTTCTCCAGCGTCAGCTTGAGCAACCTGGGCGCAAGCGCGGGCGTGTGCAACGTCTATGGGGTGATCGAGGATCAGGACAACCTCGTGCCCGAGACCGAGCTGACCTGGAACAAGGCCCCGGGCGTCAAGAACGACCCGGCCCCTGCGATCAACACGGCGGTGACGCTGGACACGGCGGACCTGACGCCCCTGTTGCTGACCTTCACGTCGCCGGCCAACTTCGTCCGGGCGTCCACGGCCACCAGCCAGGCCCTGGCGGACTTCATCAACGCCGACACCGACGGGATCATCACGCTGCTGTTTGCACCCAATGCAGGGGCGGGTGCGATCCTCCGTGCCAAGGAGAACAACGAAGGTCCGGCGGGCCAGCCTCCCATGGAGGGCGGCACGTTCCTGCAGGGCCTGTACGGTGTGCCCACCTATCTCCCGTCCAATCCCAATCCTGCGGACCGGGAGTTGGACGCGTTTCGCGATAACGGCTTGAGCTGGGCGCCGGGCGTCTTCGCCCAGACCCACGACGTGTACCTCGGTACGGATCCCAATGCGGTCCGGCAGGCCACCCCGGCCGACCCGATGGGCGTGCTGGTCAGCGCGGGCCAGACGGGCACCACGTTTGACTGTGGGCGCCTCCCATTCGGCCAGACCTACTACTGGAGGGTCGACGAGGTCAACGCCCCGCCTACCTCTACAGTCTATCGCGGGCCCCTGTGGAGCTTCACGGTCGAGCCGCAGGTCTACATCGTCCCGGGTGTTGTGGCCACGGCCTCCGGACCCCATGAGGAGGGCATGGGCCCCGAGAACACGGTCAACGGATCCGGAATGGACCCGAACCAGGGGCACTCGATCGAGATGACGGACATGTGGCTCAGCAGCAGCGGCGAGGCAGGGCCTGTCTCGATCCAGTTTGACCTTGGGAAGGCCCGTCGGTTGGACGCGATGCAGGTGTGGAACCACAACAGCGAGTTCGAGGCGGAAGTCGGCTTCGGGGTCAAGGACGTCACGGTGGAGATGTCGCAGGACGGGACGACCTGGACCGCCCTGGGTGATTTCGTCTTGAACCAGGCCCCAGGAGTGGTGGGGACCGGAGCCGACACGGCCATCGGCTTGGGCGGCGCGGCGGCCAGGCACGTGAGACTCCTGGTCCGCAGCAACTGGGGCGGTCTCCTGGACCAGTACGGCCTCGCCGAGGTCCGGTTCCTGGAGATCCCGACCTACGCACGGCTCCCCGGCCCTGCCGACGGACAGGCCGATGCGGATCTGAGTGCCATCCTCAGCTGGCGGCCCGGACGGGAGGCCGCTTCACACAAGCTCTACTTCAGCACGGACCAGCAGGCCGTGGCCGAGGGCAGCGCCCCTGTGCAGGCCCTGACCCAGAACGTCTACCTGCCGGGTGCCTTGGCCGTGGGACAGACCTACTTCTGGAGGGTCGACGAGGTCAATGACACGGAGGTCCCGAGTGTATGGACAGGCGACCTTTGGAGCTTCTCCACGGACCCGTTCGTGACCGTGGACGACTTCGAGGCCTATGACGACCAGTGCAACCGCGTGTACTACGTGTGGAAGGGCGGCGCGGGCAACAGCGCCAATGCGGCCTGTGGCGTGGGCGAGTACGCGGGCAACGGAACAGGTTCGGCGGTGGGCAACAATGCCCCGCCCTATGCCGCGACCACGGTCTTCCACAACGGAGCCCAGTCCATGCCCGTGACCTACAACAACGCAGCCGGCGCTGTGACCTCCCTGGCCGAGCGGGCATGGACCTCCCCGCAGGACTGGACCGCAGGCGGGGCCGACACCCTGCGGCTCTATGTCCGGGGTCTGGCCGCCAACGTGGCCGATCAGTTGACCGTCACCGTGGAGGGCTTCTCCGGCTCCGCCGGGACCGTGAACCATGCCAGCCTGACTGTGGTCCAGGCGACCACCTGGCAGGAGTGGCTCATCCCGTTCTCCAGCCTCGAGGCGATGGGCGTCAAGATGAACAGCGTCAAGAGGATCGCAGTGGGTGTGGGCGATCCGGCGACGCCGCGGGCCGGGACCGGCACGATCTACATCGACGACATCCAGGTTGGGCATCCGGTCACGGCTCCCTAGACCGGGGGCCGTGGGGACGCGGCCGAGATCGCCGCGAGTGATGATCAGGGCAGGCCGTGGCTTCGGGCGGACCGGGGCCACGGCCCCTCTGGAGACAGTCGATTCGGTAACGATGAAGGAGGAACGCAATGAAGTGGGCACGATCGATCTGTGTGGCCCTGTCCGTCCTCGTGGGGACCTTGGTTGGGCCCGGCCCGGCTGCCGGTGCGGAGGTCCGATCCGATCCCAATCTCGTGGGCTGGTGGAAGCTGGATGACGCCGAGTCGATCGCGACGGACTCGAGCGGCCGCGGGAATCACGGTACCCTGGTCGGAGGCCCTGTGTGGGGCGAGGGTCGGATCCATGGCGGCCTGACCTTCAACGGGACCAGCAACTATGTGCAGTGCACAGGGGGCACGGGTCTGGACGTGAGGTCGGCTATAACCCTGACGATGTGGGTCAGGACCGTGGATGCGGCCAACGGGGAGCGTAACTCCTATCTCATGAAGGGTGAGTTCACCTATGGGATGCGGCACCGGGACACCAACGACATCGAGTTCTACATCTACTCGCTGGGCCACCAGTATGCCAGGGTCCCCGTGACCAGCGCGTTCAACGGGACCTGGCACCATCTGGCAGGGACCTATGACGGGGCAGCCCTGCGTCTCTACATCGACGGCGTGGTCCAGGCCACGACGCCCTGGACCGGGCCGATCAACGTGGACGAGAACTACTACGTCAACTTCGGCCGGAACAGCCAGGGCGACTCGACGGCCCAGTGGTACTACCAGGGCGACTTGGACGAGGTCCGGATCTATGACCGGGCCTTGTCGCAGGAGGAGATCCAGAAACTGCTCAAGCCTGAGCTGGCCTCCATGCCCATTCCCGGAGACGGGGCCGAAGACATCTGGCCCGATGCGGTCTTCAGTTGGACGCCCGGGGTGACGGCCGTCTCGCACGACGTGTACCTGGGCACGGTTTTCGAGGACGTCAGCCAGGCCACCCGGGCCGACCCCAGGGGCGTGCTGGTGGCTACGGCCCAGGCCGAGGCCGCGTATGTCCCGGCCAAGCCCCTCACCCTGGACCAGATCTACTACTGGCGAGTGGACGAGACGGGTGCCCCGCCCAACGCGGGCCCCTTCAAGGGCGACGTCTGGACCTTCACGGTCCCGTTTGCCTTCCCGATCAAGGGGGTTACGGCCACCGCCTCCAGCAGCGGAAAGGCCACCACAGGTCCTGAGAACACGGTCAACAAGTCCGGCCTGGATCCCGACGACCTGCACGGCGTGGTGACCGACACCATGTGGCTCAGCAGCACCGCAGGGCCGAGCCCGGCCTGGATCCAGTATGATTTCGACAAGGCCTACAAGCTGCACGAGATCTGGGTCTGGAACTACAACGCCTCGGCCGAGAAGATCCTGGGCTATGGGATCAAGGACGCCACCATCGAGTACTCGCCCAACGGGGTGGATTGGCAGACCCTGGGGGACTTCCAGTTCGAGCAGGGCACGGCCAAGGCGGCCTACGCCCACAACACGACCGTGCCCGTGGGCGGCCTCCTGGCCCAGGCGGTCCGGATCACGGCCCGGAGCAGTTGGAAGGGCAAGGCCCAGGTCGGATTGAGCGAAGTCCGGTTCCTGTGCATCCCCATCCACGCCACGGACCCCCAGCCCGAGTCCGGCCAGGCCGTAGACGGCCTGGATGTGGTCCTCACCTGGCACGCAGGCCGCGAGGCCGCTGCGCATGAGGTCCATCTGGGCAGCGATCTGAACGCGGTGCTTGCGGGATCGGCCTTGGTGGCCACGGTCACGGACAACCTGTATTCCACGGCCGGCCTGGACCTCCACTACGCCACTACGTACTACTGGAAGGTGGACGAGGTCAACCAGGCCTCCAACACCCCGCGCATCGAAGGGGACGTCTGGACCTTCTCCACCCCCGCCAATGCGACGCTGGACGACTTCGAGGCGTACGACGACGAGTGCAGCCGGATCTTCTTCGCCTGGAGGGACGGCCTGGGTTACTCCGACACCCCGGACTGCGGGGTCAGCGCCTACGGCGGCAATGGAACGGGCTCCATCGTGGGGAACGCGGACACGCCCTACGCGGAGCGGACGATCGTGTACTCCGGCCTGCAGTCCATGCCCATGGAGTACAACAACGCCCAGGGAACGTTCTACGCGGAGGCCATGCGGGAGTGGACGTCGCCCCAGTCGTGGAGCCGGGGCGGCGTGGACACCCTGACCGTGCATCTCCGGGGCGATCCGGTCGGCTTCATGGAGACCTCGGCGGGCACCATCGTGATGAACGGCATGGGCACGGACATCTACGGCACTGCGGACGAGGGCCGGTTCGTGTGGAAGCAGCTCACAGGCGACGGGTCCATTGTCGCCCGCGTGGACAGCCTCACGAACACGAACGCCTGGGCCAAGGCCGGCGTGATGATCCGCGAGTCCCTGGACCCCAGCTCGAGTTGGGCCTACAGCCTGATGTCGAGCACAAATGGGGCCCATTTCCAGGCCCGGGTTATGGCCCTGGGCGAGTCCACCAGCGACACGAGCATGACCCTGCCTGCTGCACAGACGGCCCTCCGGGTGCCGGCCTGGGTCAAGCTGGAGCGCAAGGGCAGCGCCTTCCACGCCTACTACTCCGTGGACGGGGCGACCTGGACTCCAAACGTCTGGAATCCACAGACGATCTCCATGGCCTCGACCGTGTACATCGGCCTGGCCGTGACCAGCCACGTGACCGGCGTCGTGTGCGCGGCCGGCTTCTCGAATGTCTCGACCACCGGGAATGTGACCGGTGCCTGGCAGAGCGCAGACCTGGCAGTGCCCCAGGCCGCGGGGAACTCCCCGGAGGCCTTCTACGTCGGGATCCGGGACAGCGCAGGTCAGATCCGGGCCGTCAGCCATCCGGACCCCATGGTGATCACCACGGGCGAGTGGGTGCAGTGGGACATCCCCCTCAGCCAGTTCGGCGGGGTCAATCTCAGGGGCGTGACCGGGCTCCTGATCGGTGTGGGAAACCGCAACGCACCCAAGGCCGGTGGTGCGGGCAAGGTGTACGTGGATGAGATCCTCCTGACGCGACTGGCGTCCCCGTAGCCTCACTCGTGCCGCCTCGCAGAGGTCTTCAGCGGGCCTGTGTCTTCTCGACACGGGCCCGTTCTTTTACATGCATGGAAAGGGCTTGAGTTGGGGGGCGGCTGCCCCTAGAATGGGCCCTCCATTGCACCGCGGACTCCGGGTTTATGGAAGGGGCAGCCATGGAAGCACTCTTCAGCGTACAAGACAAGGTGGTGGCGATCACGGGCGGGGCCGGTGTGTTGTGCGGCCACATGGCCAGGGCCCTGGCTGCGGCCGGCGCAAGGGTCGTGGTGTTGGACCTCCAGGAGGCCGCGGCCAAGAAAACCGCCCAGGAGTGCGGCCACGGGGCCGTGGCTTGCCCGTGCGACGTGCTGGACCGGTCGAGCATCCAGGCGGCCGCGGACGTCATCCAGACCAAGTACGGCAGGATCGACGTGCTGATCAACGGGGCGGGCGGCAACAAGAAGCAGGCCACAGCCGGCGCGGACATGAGCTTCTTCGATATCCCGGCGGATGCCCTTCAGTGGGTCTTCAACCTGAACATCCTGGGGACCATCATGCCGTGCCAGGTCTTCGGCAGGCAGATGGCCGAGCAGAAGGGGGGCGTGATCCTCAATCTCTCCAGCATGAATGCCTTTCGTCCCCTCACCCGCATCGCGGCCTACTCCGCGGCCAAGGCCGCGGTCAGCAACTTCACCCAGTGGCTGGCGGTGCACCTGGCG
>JAGOQT010000099.1 GCA_018007255.1 Phycisphaerae bacterium
GCCCGTGATCAGCAGGACCTTCTTGGACGGATCCAGTTCCAGCTCCCTCCTGGCCCGCTCCGGCCTGGGCATGTCGAAGTCCGTGCGCAGGGGGCAGCCCACCACCCGGACCCGCTCGGGGTGTCTCGCAAAGGCCCTGCGGGTCTCCTCGAACTGGAGGAAGATGGCATTGGCCCACCTCGCGATGAGCCGGTTGGCCTTGCCGGGCACGAGATCCACGTTGATCAGGGCCATGGGCACCCTGAGCCGACGCGCGGCCAGGGCCACGGGGGCTGCGGCGAATCCCCCCATCGCCACCACGCTGGGGTTGGAGCCGGACGCGATTCGGCTGCGGGCGATCCGATAGCTCTGCCTGAATGAAGACACGAAGCCGAGGACCTGTCCGGGGCGGGCCGAGAAGCCCTGCGCGGGCAGGGGGATCCACGGGAGTCCGGCCCCGTCCAGGATCCGGCGGTCGATCGAGCGTCCGCTGCACAGGAACTGGACCCTGGCTGTCGGCTCAAGCCGGGTGATCCGCTCTGCGACCGCAATCGCCGGGTAGATGTGGCCTCCTGTACCGCCCCCGGCGAAGAAGAAGTCTCTGTTCATGCGACCTCCTTGTCGAACATGGTCTTCCATTGAGGCCTAACCCGGCGCCAATTGCAAGGGGTTTCTGTGCCCGCCGACGCATGCCCGGCCTTGGAGTCGGGGGCCGGCCAGGCCAAGAGACGATGGAAAACCGTTGCAGGGGGTGTGGGCGAGGGGTATGATCTGTGCCCGCAAGAGGAGACATCGGCACAAGGACGCCTTGGGGGGGCGTGGCCCTCCCGCATGGAGAATCGAGTGGAGTAAGGAGTACGACGATGAAGACAAGGAGTGTGCTGTTTGTGCTGGCCGCCTTGCTGGTTGTGGGCGGGTGCGGCGACAGGAAGTTGTACGAAGAGGCCTTGGCCAGGGCCCAGAAGGCCGAGCAGCAGATCGCCCAGGTGACCCAGGAACTGGACCAGGTCAAGTCCGAGAAGGCCACGCTCGATACGTCCGTGCAGAAGCTGACCGGCGACCTGGAGGCGGCGAACAAGACGGTCGACGAGCTGCGATCCGCGGCCGACAAGGCCAAGGCCACCCTGCAGACAGCGATCAGGGAAAAGGACGCACTCCAGGCCCAGTTCAAGGAGATCAGCGCAACGGTGACGTCGCTCAAGAGCCAGGTGGCCGAGAAGGACACCAAGATCGCCCAATTGGATCAGGCCATCAAGGTCCTGAAGGAGACCCTGGACAAGGTCAAGGCCGGGGCGACCGGGCTCGGCGCTGCCGCGCCCTCCAACTAGCCCCTTTGGGGCTGGCCGGGGCACGGGGGCGGCAATGCCGGGCTGGGTCCTGTGCCGTACGGATGGCCCCCTCGCGTCGAGCCGCGGCAGAGGGAGTGGGTTGTGACCGCGACGACCCTCAAGGGTGCTCTCAAGGAGTACTGGGGGTACGACCAGTTCAGACCCCTGCAGGAGCAGGCCATGGAGGCGATCTGCAGGGGTCAGGACGCAGTGGTCGTACTCCCCACGGGCGGGGGCAAGTCGCTCTGCTACCAGGTCCCTGCGGTGCTGCTCCCGGGTCTGACCGTGGTGGTCTCCCCCCTGATCTCCCTCATGAAGGACCAGGTGGACGACCTGGTCGAGTGCGGTGTCGCTGCAGCACGGATCGACAGCTCGCTCCCGCCCCGGGAGCGACAGGAGGCGGAGGCCGCCGTCCTGGAGAAGAGGCTCAGGCTGCTCTACGTCTCGCCCGAGCGGCTGATGACCGACGAGTTCACCGGCCTGCTCAGCAAGGCCGACCTGGCCATGGTGGCCGTGGATGAGGCCCACTGCATCAGCCTCTGGGGGCACGACTTTCGGCCCGAGTACCGGCAACTGGGCACGCTCCGGAGCCTCTTCCCCAAGGTCGTGATCGGGGCCTACACGGCCACGGCAACGGAGCCGGTGCGCAAGGACATCTGCGGGCAGCTCCACCTGAAGGACCCCGTGGTCCTGGTCGGGTCCTTCGACAGGCCGAACCTCATCTACAAGGTCCGGCAGCGGCACAACCTGGTGCGCCAGGTCCGAGAGGTCCTGGATCTCCACCGGGGCGAGTCCGGGATCATCTACTGCATCCGCAGGGCTGACGTGGACCAGATGTGCGCCACGCTGAGGGCCAACGGCTATCGCGTGGCGCCCTATCACGCGGGCATGCCCGACGAGGACCGCAAGCGGAACCAGGAGGCCTTCATCCAGGAGCGGGTCGACACGATCGTGGCCACCATCGCCTTCGGCATGGGGATCGACAAGTCCAACGTGCGGTACGTGATCCACGCGGGCATGCCCAAGAGCCTGGAGCACTACCAGCAGGAGAGCGGCCGCGCGGGCCGCGACGGCCTGGATGCGGACTGCTGTCTGTTCTACGGCGGCGGGGACTACGGCACGTGGAAGGGCCTGCTGGGCGACATGGAGCCCGAGGCCTATGCCATTGCCCTGGACAAGCTCGGCCGGATGTACCGCTACTGCACGGGCGGCCTGTGCCGACACGCCGCGATCCTGACCTACTTCGGACAGGACTTGGGCAAGACGGCGTGCGGGGCCTGTGACGTGTGCCTGGGTGAGGTCGACACGATCTCTGACGGCCTGGTCACGGCCCAGAAGATCCTCTCCTGCGTCCTTCGCCTGGAGGAGCGGTTTGGGGCCGGCTATGTGGCCCAGGTCCTCACTGGGTCCCGAGAGGCCAGGGTCCTGGAGAACGGCCACGACCGGTTGAGCACCTACGGCCTGCTCGCGGAGCACGACCGGTCCGCGGTCCTGGAGTGGATCGAGCAGTTGATCGGCCAGGGCCACCTCGCCAAGACCGGAGACTTCAACGTCCTGGCCGTGACTGCCGCCGGGTGGCAGGTCGTGCGGGGCCAGGTCACCCCGCGGTTGATGCGGCCCGTGGTCAAGGCCCACAGGAAGCCCGTGTCCGCAGTGAAGGGCGACTCCTGGGAGGGCGTGGATCGGGACCTGTTCGAGGCCCTCCGCAAGGTCCGCTCGGACCTCGCCCAGAACAAGGGCGTGCCTGCCTATGTCATCTTCGGCGATGCCGCACTCCGGGACATGGCCAGGCGGAGGCCAGCGACCCGGCACGAGTTCCTCGAGGTCAAGGGCGTCGGACACGTCAAGGCCGAGCAGTACGCGGAGGTGATGCTGGAGGTGATCCGGTCCCACACGGGGACTCGGTCCCCGGAACAAGGTGGAAGATAGGGGTGGGTCATTCTACCGCAGCGCGATCGGCTGTCCCTCTCTGCCTCAAGGCGGGTTGTCCTCTGTCCTCCCCCCAAAGCGGCTGGCGCACCGCCCGGCCTCCCTCCCGATGCCCTCCTTGTCGCACGCAGCGGCTGGGGCGGCAATTCCCTTGCCCATCCCCGGCGCCGCGGTATACTGATGCCGAATCGAATCGGCGCATCCTGTGGAACCGCCCATACCCTGGCAAGGCCTCGCGGCTGAGGGCCCTCGAGGCCGGTCGCCCCGCTGTGTTCGTGAACGATGAGAGAAAGGAGCCCAATGCCGTTTGCTGCATTCAAACTACATCCGACCCTCCTCAAGGGCCTCAAGGATCTCGGCTTCGTGCGGCCCACGCCCATCCAGGCGGACGCTATACCGCCTGCGATGGCCGGGCGGGACGTGCTCGCCTGCGCGATGACGGGTAGCGGCAAGACCGCGGCCTTCCTCCTGCCGATCCTCCACCGCCTGATCGACCGGCCACGAGGGACCACGAGGGCCCTGATCCTCACGCCCACACGAGAGCTGGCCGCCCAGATCCATGAGGACCTGGCCGACCTGGCCGTGCACACACCCATTACAGGCGCTGCGGTCTTCGGCGGGGTGGGGATGGGCCCTCAGGAGCACGCCTTCCGCAGCGGCGTGGATGTCCTGGTGGGCACGCCCGGACGTCTGTTGGACCACTTCAGGGCCCCGTACGCCAAGCTCAGCGGGCTGGAGGTCTTGGTGATCGACGAGGCGGACCGGATGCTCGACATGGGGTTTCTCCCGGATATCCGCCGGATCCTCCGCCATCTCCCTGCGCGACGGCAGACCCTCTTCTTCAGCGCGACCATGCCCGACCCGATCCGGAAGCTGTCCGGCGAGATGCTGCACAACCCCGCCCTGATCAATCTGGATCGCCTGGCGGCCCCGGCTGTGGGAATCACCCAGGCGGTGTATCCCGTGCCCCAGCAGCTCAAGACCGCACTGCTGGCGGCCCTTCTCAAGCAGCAGACCATCCGGGATGCCCTGGTCTTCACCCGCACCAAGCACAGGGCGGACCGGGTGGCCAGGTACCTCACGCGGTGCGGCGTCCAGGCGGAGCGGATCCACGGCAATCGCTCCCAGCTCCAGAGGACCCAGGCCCTGGCCGGATTCAAGGCCGGCAAGTACCGCGTGCTCGTGGCCACGGATATCGCCGCTCGGGGGATCGACATCCAGGCCCTCGGGCACGTGGTGAACTTCGACGTACCCCCGGTCCCCGAGGACTACATCCACCGCGTGGGGCGCACGGCCCGTATGGAGGCCACAGGGGACGCCTTCACGTTCGTCTCGCCGGAAGAGGAGGGCGATCTGGGGGCCATCGAGCGGGCGATCGGCAGGCGGCTTCCGCGTGTGACGATGCCCGACTTCGACTACCATGCCCAGCAGCAGGAGCGTCTCGAGGTGCCGCTCGGCGAGCGGATTGCGGCCATCCGTGCCAGGAAGGCCGAGGACCGGGCCCGCGCCCAGGCCAAGGCCGAGCCGCGTGCCCATGCACGACGATCGGGGCGATCCGTTGCGCACGGGCCCGGGGTTCTCGGGTCCAGGCCAGGCCAGGGCGGACGGCTTCGCCTGGCCCATGGACCCCGGAAGAGGTTGAGGCGGCGGTGACCAGGGTGGCCCGCCGGGACCCGAACGGACTGACATGAGAGCAGCCATCGGAATCCGACAGTCCTTTGCCGCGAGGGCCCGCTACGCGCCCCAGTACGCGCAGCGATGCGGCCGTGCCGTGGACGAGGCCGTGCACTCCACGCGGGCGTACCGGGCCTGGCGCAGGCACGACCGCGGTTCCAGGGCGGCCGTGTTCCCGCGCCTGGCGGACCTGTCGGCCTTGACCAAGCGGGACCTGCGCAGACACGGTCCGCAGGGGTTCGTGCCCTACGGCCGCGACCTGGCCGAGGGGCTCGCTGCGGGCGAGATCGAGCTGGTGGCCACGAGCGGGACCACCGGCGACCGGGTTCTGAACGTCTGGTACCAACCCTGGTGGAACCGGTCCGAGGCGGCCTCGTGGGAGCTGAACAGCCACGCCGGCAGGGCCGCCACAGGAGACCACCGCGAGGCCATCCTCACGAGTCCCTGGTGCGCGGGATTCCCCCGCGAGGAGGGGCGACTGACCATGGAGCGGAGGACCCTGGGCCGGTTCCTCTACCTGTGCGAGCGGTCCGATCCGAGCGCCTGGCCCGCCGGGCTGATGGACCGCATGGTCCGGGAGATCAACCGGTTCCGGCCTGTGGTGCTGGAGGCCAATCCATCCTTTTTGGCTCGTCTGTCTCGGCATATTGTCCGGTGCCGGCTTCGGGTCGTCTCCCCTCCCCTGATCCTCTTGACCTACGAGAACCCCTCGATCCTGCACCGCCGGCAGATCCGTGCGGCCTTTGACTCGCCCGTGGCCAGCTCCTACGGCTCGACCGAGGCGGGATACGTGTTCATGGAGTGCCAGGCAGGGCGCATGCACCAGGTGACCGAGGCCTGTCACGTGGACTTCCTGCCCTTTGCGCCGGAGCACGGGGGCCCCCGTTTGGGTCGGGTCCTGGTCACGACCTTCGACAACCCCTGGAGGTCGCTGGTCCGTTTCGACACCGGGGACGTGGTTCGTCTGGACGGAGGGGGCCCGTGTGCCTGCGGCCGCGCGGAGGGGCTGACCCTGGTCTCTGTGGAGGGCCGCACCGTGAACCTCACGCGGACAACGGAGGGCCGGGCCGTGACGCAGGGCGAGGTGGATCGGGCCTTGGGGCAGGTTCCCGGGTTGGTCGAGTATCAGGTCCTGCAGACGGGCCGGTCGGCCTACCATCTCCGCTACACCGCCGAAGAGGCCGGGTCCGGGCGGGTCGGGCAGGGAGTCCGCGACGCGCTTCAGGCCGTGTACGGGCCCGGGGCTGCGATCACCGTGGAGGCGGTCCGCGGGATCGCCCCGGATCCGCCGGGCAAGTACGCGCTGGCCAAGTCCGTCGAATCGATTGATCCCGACCTGTTGCTCGACGCCCGCTATGCACCCAGGGCGTCTTGAGGAGGCCTTCCATGAGCCGACCCGCCCGACCTTCCCCCCTCCACCTGTTGGCCGGCGGAGGCGGCCCTCGTCGCACCCAGGGGGATCCCCTGCTGGCCCGGGCCCTGGCCAGCGGACCTGTCCCCAATCCGTCCGTGGCCTACGTCGGTGCGGCCAGCCACGACGACCGGTCGTTCTTCTCGATGAACGAGTACTCCATGCAGGCCTGCGGCGCGCGACAGGTGGTCTTTGCCCCGATGGTCAGCGAGTGGGTCAAGATCGAGAGGACACGGGCGATCCTGGAGTCGGCAGACATGGTCTTCATCAGCGGGGGCGATGTGGAGGCGGGGATGCGGGTCCTGGAGGAACGGGGGGTCCTGCCTCTGCTCCGCGAGATGTACCTGGACGGCAAGCCCTTCTTCGGCCTCTCTGCAGGCAGCATCATGCTGGCCCGGCAGTGGGTGCGCTGGGCGGATCCTGACGACGACGGCACGGCGAGCGTGTTTCCCTGCATGGGGCTTGCGCAGTTGGTCTGCGATACCCACAGCGAGGCAGACCATTGGGCGGAGCTGAAGGTCCTGCTCACCCGGACGCCCGACGGCACAGTGGGCTACGGCATCCCCTCGGGGGCCGGGTTGTGTGTGGGCCCGGACGGTACGGTCGAGGCCCTGGGCCTGCCGGCACACCGCTATGCCCGCAGGGCCGGCAAGGTGGTGCGGACCGCCGATCTGCCGGCGTCGAGTCTGCGTGGGTAGAGGCGCAGCCCTCAGCGCCCCTGGCCGTAGTAGGCGTCCTTGCCGTGCTTGCGGAGGTAGTGCTTGTCCAGCAGGGCCTGCGAGATCGCACCTTGGCGGGGGTGGATGCCGAGGGCCCCGAAGGCCATGGCCGCGACCTCTTCCAGCACAACCGCGTTCTTGACCGAGTCGTGGCTATCCTTGCCCCAGGTGAAGGGGCCGTGGTTGGCCACCAGGACCGCAGGCACGGCCAGGGGGTCGATGCCGCTGAAGCGGCGGACGATGACCTTGCCCGTGTTGAGCTCGTAGTCTCCCTCGATCTCCTCGGCGGTCATCACCGGCGTCACCGGGACCGGACCGTAGAAGTGGTCGGCGTGCGTGGTGCCCAGGCACGGGATGTCGCGACAGGCCTGGGCCCACATCGTGGCGTTGCGGGAGTGCGTGTGGGTGATCCCGCCGATGCCCTGGAAGCAGCGGTAGAGCTCCAGGTGGGTCGGCGTGTCCGACGAGGGACGCAGCCTGCCTTCGACGACCCGACCGTCCAGATCCAGGACCACAACGTGCTCGGGCTTCAGCTCGTCATAGTCGACGCCCGAGGGCTTGATGGCCACCACGCCCGCCGCGCGGTCGATCTGGCTGACATTGCCCCAGGTGAAGACGATGAGCCTGTGCTCCACGAGCTCGAGATTGGACCGGCAGACCTGCTCCTTGAGGGACTCGTACATAGGACACAGAACTCAGAACACAGAACCGAACACTGAACACTGAACACTGAACACTGAAAACTACCTATTCGCCTCTTCTTTGATGACCAACAGGTCCTTCATCACGCCGGACAGGCCCTCGGTGTGGCCTGCAACACCGAAGCTGTCGTGGAGCTGCTTGTACAGGGCGTAGAGCCTCTGATAGACCCCGCGGTTCGAGGCGTTGGGCTTGAACGTGGTCTTCTTGAGGCCGCACATGGCCTTCTGGGCTGCTGCGAAGTCCCTGTGTGCGCAGCCGACCACCGCGGCGGCAATGGCCGTGCCCAGGGCGCAGGTCTGCGCGGACCGCGAGACCTTCATCTCCCGTCCGGTGACATCCGCGTAGATCTGCATGACCATGGGGCTCTTCTCCGCAATGCCCCCGCAGTTGACGACCTGCCGGATCTGGACGCCGTACTCCTCGAATCGGTTGATGATGGTCAGGGCACCGAACGCAGTCGCCTCCACCAGGGCCCGGTAGATCTCCTCGGGCCGGGTGTGGAGGGTCTGGCCCAGGAGCAGCCCGGTGAGCCGCTGGTCGACCAGGATCGTGCGATTGCCGTTGTTCCAGTCCAGGGCCAGCAGCCCCGACTGGCCCGCCCTGAGCTTGACCGCCTTCTTGGTCAGCTCCTCATGGGAGCCGGCCTTCTTGCCCCCGGGCTGCAGGACGTTCACATACCAGTTGAAGATGTCTCCGACCGCGGATTGGCCGGCCTCGAGTCCCCAGTACCCGGGCAGGATCGAGCCGTCCACAATGCCGCAGATCCCAGGCACGTCTGCAACCGGATCGGTATTGGGCCACACGGACATGTCGCAGGTGCTCGTGCCGATGATCTTGACCAGGGTGCCCTGGGTGATCCCTGCGCCCACGCCGCCCAGGTGCGCATCGAACGCCCCGATGGCCACGGGGATGCCCGCCGGAAGGCCCAGCTTGTTGGCCCACTGCTCCGTCAGGTCCCCGGCCTTGTCCGCTATGGTGTAGGTCTTGCTCGGCAGGGTGTCCCGGAGCCTGCCCAATTCGGGGTCCAGCTGGACCAGAAAGTCGCGGGCCGGATAACCGCCCCAGGCGTCGCTGAACATGGCCTTGTGCCCGGCCGCGCAGCGGCAGCGTCTGATCCGGGAGGGGTGGTCGGTGCCGGTCAGGACCGCGGGGATCCAGTCGGCGTGTTCGACCCAGGTGGCGGCCGCATCGTAGACCTTCTTGTCCACCCGGAGGCAGTGCAGGATCTTGCTGAAGAACCACTCCGAGGAGTAGATCCCGCCGCATTTGGCCAGGTACTCGGGGTGTTCCTGCCTGGCCAGGGCCGTGATCTCGGACGCCTCGGCGGTTCCGGTGTGGTCCTTCCAGAGCCAGACCGCTGCGTTGGGATTGCCCTTGAAGGCCTTGAGCATGGCCAGGGGCGTGCCCTGTGCGTCCACCGGGATCGGTGTCGAGCCCGTGGTGTCCACGGCCAGGCCCACCACCTTGTCCGGGGAGAACCGCTTGTCCGCCCTCTTGGCCCGGGCCAGGGCCTGTCGGATGCTGACCTCGAGGCCCTTGAGGTAGTCGGCCGGGTTCTGGCGGGCCAGGTTGTGGTCCGTCCGGCTGACGAGGATCCCCATCTCGCCGGTTGGATAGTTGAAGACCGCAGTCCCGACCTCCCGGCCGTTGGTGGTATCCACGATCAGGCACCGCACCGAGTTGGTGCCGTAGTCCAGACCAATCGCGTAGGCCATGTTGAACACCCCTTCCCAAACGAATCAGGCTTCTGGCTTTTGGATTCTCTGTCCGGGTTCTCTAGTATCGCTTCCAGAAGTAGACGTAGAACGCGATGATCACGCCCGCGACGATCGCCGTGTGGAGGACGTCCCAGCCGTTCCAACTGGCCCGGGTGGTCGCCTTCTCCTCCCGCGTGGCTGCGCTGTAGGTGAACCGGAGCTGCTCCTTGGTCGGCGGGCTCGTCATGAGGCTGACGACGACCATGACGGCCACGCTCAGCAGGAACAGGAACACGCCGTAGTGGAGCCAGTTCACGGCCTCGATCCGGTAGAGGATGCCGTACTGCTGGGCCAGCTCCGCCAGCCGGGCGGTCTTGTCCGCGGCCGTCATGTTCATTGCGTCCGTGATGGCCTTGACCTTGCTCCCGATGACCACGTCCAGGACGAGCCGGAACATCCCAATGACGAAGCCCGAGACCAGGCCTGTCAGGGCGCCGGCCCCGGAGGTCCGTCTCCAGAACACACCCAGGAGGAAGGCCGAGGCGATGGCAGGGGCCAGGAGGTTCTGCACGGCCTGGAGATAGCGGTAGAGGACATTGCCCATGCCCTTCATGACCGGGATCCAGACGATGCCGAGGATGACGACCACGGCCGTGGCGACCTTGCCTGCCACCACGAGGTGCCTCTCGCTGGCATCGGGCTTGTACTTCTTATAGAAGTCCCCGATGAACAGGGCGGCCGAGGAGTTGAACAGGGAGGCCAGGGAGCTCATCAGGGCGGCCAGCAGCCCACAGACCACGAGGCCTGTGAGCCCGGGCGGGAGGATCTGGGCCACCAGTGCGGAGAAGGCCTTGTCCGAATCGGGTTGCCCCACCGCGTTGAGGGGCATGGCCAGCAGGCCCTTCGTGTGGAGGGCAAAGGCGATCATGCCGGGGACCAGGAAGATGAAGACGGGCAGGAGCTTGAAGTAGCCCGCCAGGATCGCCCCTCGCCGGGCCTGCTTCTGGTCCCTTCCGGACAGCACGCGCTGCACGATGTACTGGTCCGTGCACCAGTACCAGAAGCCGATGATGGGCGAGGCGAAGAGCACGCCTGTCCACGGGAACTCGGGGTCCGTGGTCGGCCGGACCAGGTTGCAGTTGGCCCCGCAGATCCTCTCCACCTCGGCCCAGCCGCCCACCAGGGACAGCCCCTTCCACAGGATGATGATCGAGCCGATCAGAAGCACCGGGGTCTGGAGCACAGAGGTGTACATCACGGCCTTCATGCCGCCGAGGACCGTATAGAGCCCCGTGATCACCACCAGGCCGATGGCGCTGACCCAGAACATGTCCAGGCCGCCGAGCAGGGGCACGGACTCAGGGACCCGGTCAATCCCGAACACGGTCCCGAAGACCACGCCGCCCGAGTACACGGTCACCGCCACCTTGGTCAGGACGTAGCTGACCAGGGAGATCAAGGACAGGATGGACCGGGAGCTGGGATTGAACCTCCGCTCCAGGAACTCCGGCATGGTGAAGACCTTGATCCGGTCGTAGAACGGCACGAACACCCATCCCAGCAGGAGGATCATCCAGCCGTGCATCTCCCAGTGGGCCATGGCCATGCCGCTGACAAAGCCGGCTCCGGCCAGACCGACCAGGTGCTCGGACCCGATGTTGGAGGCAAAGATGGACGATCCGATCGAGACCCACCCCGCATCCTTTCCCGCCAAGAAGTAGTCCTTGGAGGTCTCTTCCTTCTGCTTCAGCACCCACACGATGATCCCTACCAGGGCCAGGAAGAAGAGCCCCAGGATCCACGTGTCCAGGGACTGCCAGCCTTGGCCTGTGGTTGCGGTAGATGCCCCGGCGGCCTGCGCCAGAATCGGTAGTAGGTCCATGCGTCATCCTTTCTCAGTGCTCAAAGGGCGAGAGGGGGGTCCGTTGGGTTCAGCGTGTCGTGAACTTGTGCACGGTCGTGGTCTTGTAGGTCTGGCCGGGCAACAGGGTTGTGGTGGGCCAATGGGGCTTGTTCGGGGAGTCCGGGTGGTGCTGGGTCTCCAGGCACAGGCCCCAGTGCTTCCTGTAGGCCTTGCCGTCCTTGCCCACAATGGTCACGTTCAGGAAGTTCCCGGAGTAGAACTGGATGCCGGGCTCGGTCGTGAAGATCTCCATGACCCGGCCCGTGGTCGGCTCGTAGACC
>JAGOQT010000450.1 GCA_018007255.1 Phycisphaerae bacterium
CCACGGCCCTGGGCAGGATCCGCTCCTTGTACAGGGTGGCCTGGTCCACGGCGGTGCTGTATCTCCGAAATGCATCCTCCCTCTGTCGCCGCAACTGCTGGCCGGCGGCGTCCATCTCCGCCCTGGCCACAGCCACAAGGGCCTGGGATTCCCTTCTCCTTCCCCTGGCCCGGTCCAAGAGCGGAAGAGGCAGGCCCGCGCGGAGTTCGACGATGCTATCTCCGGTGTCACCCATCCGGCCTCCGGCCACGCCCACCCTCAGGTCAGGATACGGCTCCAGGCGAGAGCGCCGGCGTTCCAGTGTTGCCTGGTCCAGGGCTGCCTTTGCCGCCTCCATAGTGGGATGCCCGGTCAAGTCCGCTTGTGTCGTTTCGTCGAGCAGCCCTGCGGCCGGGGTCTCCGACAAGGCGCCCGAGAGCGACACGTCCCTCAGGTCCGCCCTCCCCAAGACCACGGCCAGGGCCTGCCTGGCCACGGCCCGATCTCGCTGCATGCGTACGAGCTCGGATCTGACCTGCTCGGACTGGATCTCCGCTCGCAACTGTTCATGGTAGGCCACGGCCCCTGCCCCCACCCTCCTGGATGCCGTCGCCGCAGAAGACTCCGCGACCTCCACCAACTCCGCTGCGACCTCCACGAGCCGCTCCGCAGCCAGGACCCCAAAGAAGGCCACCTTGGCATCGCGGACCAGCTCCCTGATCCGCAGCCCCCTCTGGGCCTGACTGACCTTGACCCCGGCTGATCCGATCCGTCGATCCAGGGACTTCTTACCCGGAAAAGGCAGGGTCTGGACGATCCCCAGGGTCTGCTTGGCCTGGGAGGAACTGCCCCCTCCGCCCACAGGCCACTCCTCGATCGCCAGCTCCAACTCAGGGTTGGGCCACGGTCCGGCCTGGTCAGCACGGCCGGCGGCCGCCTCCACGCGGCCATCCGCTGCACGGAGGTCCGGGTTGTTTTCGAAGGCCAGTCGGATGGCCTCATCCAGGGTCAAGGGCCCGGAACCAGCGGATGCCCTCGCGGACCCGACCCATCCAGCCCAGGTCACGATCATCGCAACGGCAACAGCACGGTGAAGCATGATGGACTCCTTGCGCTGACAGACTCAAAAGGGGTCTCTGTACCGAACGACGCGAAGGGGACCGGGAGGATCAGACGATGAGGACTACGGTGAGGATCGTTGAAGGCGTTGCATCTTGAGGGGGATGGAAGGCCGGTTCCATGCCCTGCGCGGGCAAGGCCGGCTGCAAGGACGGGCCGCAGATCCAGGCCGTGCCAATCGATGCCACCACAAGACGCAGGGCCGTCTCGGCGCGGGAAGGCAGGATCGAATCCAGATGGAGGCTCATGTCCGTGCAGGCCCCACATGGGCCGTCCGCGTCCGCAATCGTCGGGCGTTCGCCCGATGTCGAACAGACCTCCATGCCGACCCGACATCCCCCGCTCCAGAGGTTCTCCACCCGGATCGTCCTGTGGGCGGTCATGCACAGATAGGATCCAGGCCCCATCACCCCGACAGCCGGGATCATGGCTGTGACCAACACCTGCTGGATCCATCCGTAACGCTTCATAGGTCTAGCCCGCATTCTACGCCCGGTCCCGGGATTCATACAACGATGAATTACGACCTCCTCCACTCGCAAGTTCGTGGTGACCTTCAGGTTTCGACCTGTGTGCGAAGGTGGTACAATCCGGAGGCCACGTCCTTCTCGGACGTAGGATGAGATCATGGCCAGGTGTCAGGAGTCCCGATGAAGAGCTATCGCAAGGAGTTGTGGTTCAAGACCCGGCACCGCAGGGAGCTGGTCCATATCACGGCCCAGGTCCAGGAGTGCCTGAAGGCCAGCGGCATCCAGGAGGGCCTGCTCCTGTGCAATGCCATGCACATCACGGCCAGCGTATTCATCAACGACGACGAGCCCGGCCTGCACCAGGACCTCGAGGCCTGGCTGGAGAGGCTCGCGCCCGAGAAGCCCTACACCCAGTACCGCCACAACACGGCAGAGGACAACGCGGACGCCCACCTCAAGCGCACGGTCATGGGCCGCGAGGTCGTGGTGGCCGTCACCCAAGGTCGTCTGGACCTCGGACCGTGGGAGCAGATCTTCTACGGCGAGTTCGACGGCAAGAGGGACAAGCGAGTCCTGGTCAAGATCATCGGGGAGTGACTTCCTGCATGACTACACTGGCCTTCCTGGCCCAGGTACTCGTGATCTCCCTGTCCGGGGTCCTGGCCCCGGGGCCTGTGACCACGACCACGATCGCCCTGGGAGCACGCAATCGGCACGCGGGGATCCTCCTGACCCTCGGACACGTGATCGTGGAGCTGCCCCTGGTCATCCTGATCACCCTGGGGCTCGGCCGGGTGTTCCAGTCCCCCACGGCCAAGGTCTCCATCGGCCTGATCGGAGGCCTGATCCTGGTCTGGATGGCCGTCCAGATGCTCAGGTCCATGCAGGGCCCGGTCTGTGAGCAAGCAGCCCCAGCCAGGGACAGGCCGGTTCTGGCCGGCATCCTGCTCTCTGCCGGCAATCCCTCCTTCCTGCTCTGGCGGGCCACCGTAGGCCTCAACATCGCCACGGACGCCCGGCTA
>JAGOQT010000100.1 GCA_018007255.1 Phycisphaerae bacterium
GGCCAATGGGCTCATGACATCGGATCTACGATCACCCCGACCAAGCCCTGGCCCCTAGGTCGGACCTCCACGTGCAAGACGCCGTCCTCGCCTGTTCCGTCCTCGAATGTGATCCGGGTCTTGACCTGGGTGAAGACCCCCGGATCGTGGATGTGGTTGAGACCCGTGATCCTGAACGAGGCGATCCTGCCTTTGGCCTGGTACTGCTGCTGTAGGGCCTGCCACCGGGCCTCGGAAAGGATCGGCCGCAGGGTTCTGGCTGAAGGCCAGTCCCGGGCTGCGAGGGCACGGCCGTAGGCCTCGATCACCCTCTGGATGGAATCCGTCGCCGTGGACTGGACCTCCATCCCGCAGTCGGGCACTTGGTCGATCCATTGCCGGATGGCAGGGCAGTCATACACCTTGGCGTTGATCGGGATCTTGAATGAGAAGAAGTCCGCTGGCACGTCCACGTTGTACCGGAGATCCTGGAATTCGGCGTGGGCGTCCCCTTCTCGCCGCTCGTCGAACCAGACCCCTGCCCTGACCGGCAGGTTCGTGGACAGGTCGATTTCGATCCGCCAGAACCGGGCCGTGTTGAGCGGATTGCCCTCGCAGGTGATCTGGACCAGGGACCTGCCTGCCTTGTCCTGGATGTACTGCACCTTCCAGTTGGCGGTGTTCTTCCCGAATTCCTCAAGCCAGTGGTCGTTGGGGATCAGGGTTCTGGCCCTGCTGATCCCCTCGCTGATGTACACCACCTCCCCGAGCATCGGGTCCTTGGCCTCGTACACGTAGGTCCGGTTCTCCTGCTCGTTCTCCATGAACAGGTGGGAGTCCCCCTCACTGTGGCGAAGATCGCCGGACAGGTTGGGATCCAGGCCGCTGGGCCGGACCCACTGCTCGAAGGTCGTGGTTGCCGTGGCCTCCCCGGGGTAGCGCATCCTGCCCGAGATGTACACGTTTCGGATGTCCTTCAGGGCCTCCAGCGTCTTTTCAATGGCCCAGGCCGATTGGGGACGCATCAGGAACAAGGCGGCTCCCATCATCAAGACGGCGGCTGCCGCGCTGAACTTCGTGACTCTGCTGTGCATGATCGTTCTCCATGGAATGTGTCGGTCGGTCGGGGCCTTGCGGATCACTGCCCCTGCGGCCAACTGGTTGACCTCTCTTGCGTACTTCGCCTTCCATGCCTCGGGATCGAACTTCGGCGACGCAGGGTCGATCGCCCGGGCGATCTGCCGATCCAGTTCGTCGTCTCTATCCTTGTCCGCCATGGCTAATCCTCCAGAGGGGACTTCCCCTTTAACTGCGACCGGATCAGGTCCTTGGCCCGCCTAAGCCTGCCGTTGAGGGCCTGGACCGAGAGGCCGAGGACCGCAGAGATCCGCTCATAGGTCATCCCGTCGTAGTACCGGAGGTAGATCACCTCCCGGTAGGTGGATGGAAGGCCTCTGACGACCTCTCTGACCAGATCCAGATCCTGTTCATCATCCTGTTCATCGTGGGTCGGTCTCTCCGGCAGTTCCTCGACGTACGACAGGTTCGCACGGCCCCGAAGCAGGCTGACGGAGGTATGGCGGCAGATCCTGGCCAGCCAGCACCCGAACCGATCGGGATCCCGCAGGCCCCGGAGCGAACTGCATGCCTTGGCCAGCGACTCCTGGGCCGCGTCCTCTGCCAGGTGCTTGTCAGCCAGCACGCTCTGGGCGATCGCCAGCAGGGCGGGGTAATACCTGGCTGCCAGCTCCGTAAAGCCGTCCACACGGCCCTGTTGGGCCAGGAGGACCAGGTCTCTGTCTGTCATTTCCTTCACGTCAGGCATCCGTCAAGACCACGTGGACTGATCGGTCATCAAGATACAGACGCGGATCCCCATGGGAAATGGGCGCGAAAAATGGGGGAAGGAGCCGGAAGACAGAGAGGGCAACTGTCTGAGAGTTGGACGGTCCGACCGTAGGACAGATCAGGGCGTTTGTGCTAAGCGTCAACCAGGCGATGGATTCTAGAGAATCGAATCTGGTTGAGGGTCTGTGGGGAGAGAGGTGTCATGCCGACGAGCCCACCACGGCTTCCTCGACCGCGCTCACAAGGGCCTGACCATTCGCGGCACTTGGCCTTGTTTCTTCCGGCTTCCGGCTTCTGGCTTCCGGCTTCTGGATTCTGGATTCTGAGTCTTGAGTTCCGGCTTCTTCCAGGCAGAATCAGATTTGCCCTCCAAGCCACTCTGCCTGTATCATCTCCCGCATGGACCTCGCACAACGCCCCAATCCAAGAAGGTGGGTATCCCTGTGGATGGCCGTCGCGTGTCTGTTCCTCTCTTCCAGGGTGACGGCCTTGAGCCTGACCGACTCACCCGGGCTGGACGACCTGGTGTTGGCCGCTGATGGAAAGGCCGCTGCGATCTGTGTAGAGCCGAATGAGGACCGGGCCGTGCACCGAGCGGCCCGGGATCTGGTGGAGGACATTGCCCGGGTCACGGGGGTCAAACCATCGCTCCGCTCCGAGGCAGCCGCGGCCAAGGGCCCGCTGGTCCTCATCGGTACGCTCGGCAAGAGCAGGACGATCGACGCACTCGTCTCTGCAGGCAAGGTGGACGCAACAGGTGTCCGCGGTCACTGGGAGAGCTACCTCCTGCAGACCGTGAAGGACCCCTTGCCCGGCGTGGACCGAGCCCTGGTCATCGCGGGCAGCGACCGGCGGGGCACGATCTTCGGGATCTACACCCTGTCCGAGGCCATCGGGGTCTCCCCTTGGTGGTGGTGGGCGGATGTGCCGGTGCAACAGAGGAAGACCCTGGCCATCCGGGCGGGCCTGCACAAGCAGGCCCCGCCTGCGGTGAAGTTTCGGGGGATCTTCCTGAACGATGAGGACTGGGGCCTGCGGCCCTGGGCCGCCAAGACCTTGGAGCCGGATGTGGGGAACATCGGCCCCAAGACCTACGCCAAGGTCTTCGAGCTCCTGCTCCGGCTCAAGGCCAACTTCCTGTGGCCCGCCATGCACGAGGGCACGCCCGCGTTCAACACCTTCCCGGAGAACAAGGACCTGGCAGACGCCTATGGCATCGTCATGGGGTCGTCGCACTGCGAGCAGATGCTCCGCAACAACGTGGACGAGTGGAAACGCGACGGGCAGGGCGGGTACGACTATCTCAGGAACCGCGACGGGGTGTTGCGGTACTGGGAGACCCGCGTCCGCGAGAACGGCAGGTACGAGGGCGTGTACACGGTGGGGATGCGGGGCATCCACGACTCCGGCATGCCCGGAGGGGGCACGCAGCAGGAGCAGGCCGAGCGACTGCACCGGATCATCGAGGACCAGCGGGGGCTCCTGCGCAAGTGGGTCCACCCGGATGTGACCCAGGTCCCGCAGATCTTCTGTCCCTACAAGGAAGTCCTCTCGCTCTACCGCCTGGCCCCCGACATCCCGGAGGACATCACCCTGTGCTGGCCGGACGACAACTGGGGGTATGTCCGGCAGTTCTCCAATGACAAGGAGCAGAGGCGAAGCGGCGGGGCGGGCGTGTACTACCACATCTCCTACTGGGGCAGGCCCTACGACTACCTGTGGCTGTGCTCCGCGCCGCCGGCCCTGATCTGGGAGGAGCTGGCCAAGGCCTGGGACTACGGGGCGAGGACCCTGTGGGTCATCAACGTGGGGGACATCAAGCCCGGCGAGATCGGGATGGAGTTCGCCCTGCGTCTGGGCTGGGATCCACACCAGTGGGGTCCCGGCAACGTCAGGGACTGGCTGGTCGAGCGGTTCACGCGAGACTTCGGACCCGGGCAGGCCGAGGAGATGGCCTCCGTGCTCTGGGAGTACTACCGCCTCTGTCACCAGAGAAGGCCCGAGCACATGGGCCTGGACCCGAGGGACCGCTGGCTGGCCAGGCCCTCCTTTTCGGGGACGGCCAACGGCGACGAGGTCCGGCAGCGACTGGATGCGTTTCAGGCCTTGGCCGCCCGGGTCGATGCGATCGGCAAGGAGGTCTCCGCTCCGCAACAGGACGCCTTCTTCCAGCTCGTCGGCTATCCGGTCAGGGCCGCAGCCCTGATGAACGAGAAGGGGCTCCTGCTGGGCCGGTTCCAGGTCTATTCGCAACAAGGACGGGCCTGTGCTGCCGAATGCCTTGAACAGGCGGGGCGTGCGCACGAGGCGATCCAGAGGGAGACCGAGACCTACAACGAGCGCATGGCGGGGGGCAAGTGGCGGCACATGATGTCCGCTGCGCCCAGGGACCTGGGGGTGTTCCGCGCACCCCGGGGGACCTTGCCGGAGGTGCCGGACGCGGCGATCCTGGGCGTGGATGTGGAGGGCGGCGGTGCAGGTCGGCTGCCCGAGTTCAGCGGTCTGACGCAGCGCAGGTACTTCGTCGATGTGTTCGATCGAGGCAGGCAGCCCGTCCCGTGGACGGCCGCGGCCAAGGAGGACTGGATCCGTCTGAGCCACAAGGAGGGCCGGAGAGACCAACGGGTGTGGGTCTCCATAGACTGGGCCAAGGCCCCGACCGGGGACCAGGTGCAGGGCACGATCCGCTTCGCCGGGGCCGGATCGGAGACCGCCGTTGAGGTGAGCGTCTTCAACCCCGCGGACCGGAGGGCCTTTGAGGGTGCCGACTTCATCGAGGACAACCGGCGGATCGTCATGGAGGCCGAGCACGCCTCCATTCGGACGGCCGGCCAAGCGGCCGGGTGGGAGGTGGTCGAGGGCCTGGGCTATAACGGCCGGGCCGTATCCGTGTTCCCCACGAACGTCCCTGCCCGATCCGAGCCTGAGCGGATCCGGGTCGAGTCACCGTGTCTCCAATACCGGGTATGGGTCAGGCACCCGGGCCGGTGGCAGGTGATCGTGAGGGCCCTGCCGACCTGGTCTGCCGATCCTGGGAAACCCCAGAGGATCGCGGTGGCATTCGATGAGGGCCTTCCCGAGGTCGTTCCGTTCCCCCTGGGCGTGGATGAGCGAGACCCCACGTGGCAGGAGGATGTCCTGCGCAACGCGTCCCTGGCCACGGGTACGCACGACCTCGGCCGGCCCGGTCTGCATACCTTCAAGGTGTGGATGGTTGATCCGGGCATCGTCCTGGATACAATCTCCCTGGACTGCGACGGTGCCGGGCCCTTGGGGCATGTGTGGCCTGAGGAGACCCGTCGCGTGGGTCCGTGACCGATCGTCGGCCACACCTCGTTTACTGGAGGCAGAGTACGCCATGAGACACGCAACAACGATCTGGGTGGTCCTCCTGACCTTGTCCGGGCCGGCACGCGCAGCGGAGCGGACCTTCGTGGTGGCCCCGGATGGCAGCGGACAGTACACGTCCGTGCAGGCCGCGATCTCGGCAGTCCCGGTCGGCCCGGCCCCGGCCCTCTGGACCATCCTCATCCGGCCGGGCACCTACAAGGAGCAGATCTACATCCAGAGGGAGAGGGGGAATCTCCTGCTCAAGGGCGAGGACGCGGCCAAGGCCGTGCTGACCTTTGACCTGCACGCCAACATGCCCGGTACGGACGGCAGGCCCATAGGGACCTTCCGCACGGCCTCCACGGTGATCGACGCAGACAACGTCACCGCGGAGGACCTGACCCTCGAGAACTCAGCGGGTCCTGTGGGGCAGGCCCTGGCCATCCGGATCGACGGGGACCGCGTGGCGTTCCGGCGGTGCCGGTTCCTGGGGTGGCAGGACACGATCCTGACCAACCGGGGCAGGCACTACTTCGAGGGCTGCACGATTGCGGGCCACACGGATTTCATCTTTGGAGGGGCGACCGCCTTCTTTGAGGACTGTTCCATCGTGTGCCGAAGGAACGGGTACATCACCGCAGCATCCACGCCGCAGGACCAGGCGTTCGGGTACGTCTTCTCGAACTGCCGGATCACGGGGGAGACCCCCGAGATCCGGACCTACCTGGGCAGGCCGTGGCGGGACTTCGCGAGCGTGGCCTTCCTCCATACCCGGATGTCCGAGGTCGTTCGGCCCGAGGGCTGGCACAACTGGGGCCAGCCGTCCAGGGAGAAGACCAGCCGCTATGCGGAGTTCAACAGCACGGGCCCGGGTGCGAATCCGGGCGCGAGGGTCCAGTGGGCCCGGGCGCTCACGGAGGAGCAGGCCAAGGCCCTGACCGCGGAGAACGTCTTGAAGGGACAGGACGGCTGGAATCCAAAGGCCGCCCCGAGTGTGGAACCGAGTCCAAAGGAGCAACCATGAGCTTGTCTTCTGTCTTGAAGAACGGTGCTTGGTGCACGGCGGTATGGGCGGTCCTGGTCCTGGGCCAGGACCGGGTCTGCGTGGGCGCCCAGGCGACCAGGGAGCGGATCTCCTTCAACGCGGACTGGCGGTTCGCCAAGGGGGACCCCAACGGAACCGGGGACAGGCTCAGCTATGCCCAGATCCGGGACTGGGTCATGGCCACAGGGGCCGAGTTCACCAAGGACCCGAATCTCGCGGCCAAGAAGCGGCCCTCGGGCAATCTCGGCGGGGACGTCGCCTATGCCCAGCCCGGGTTCGACGACAGGGGCTGGAGGCCTGTGACCCTGCCTCACGACTGGGGCGTGGAAGGCCCGTTCAGGCAGGAGTACTCCGGAGCGACCGGCAGGCTCCCGTGGTTTGGTGTCGCGTGGTACCGCAAGCACTTCACGCTGCCTGCCGCGGATCAGGGCAGGCGGGTCTATCTGGATATCGACGGGGCCATGTCCTACGCCAATGTCTGGCTCAACGGGCAGTACGTGGGCGGGTGGCCCTACGGGTACACCTCGTGGCGGGTTGACCTGACGCCCTATTGCCGGGTGGGGCAGGAGAACGTGCTGGCCATCCGCCTGGACAACCCGGCGGACTCCTCCCGGTGGTATCCGGGCGGCGGGATCTACCGCAACGTGTGGCTGGTCAAGACCGCGCCCCTGCACGTGGCCCAATGGGGTGTGCGGGTGACCACGCCCGAGGCGACTGCGGCCCAGGCCCGCGTGGAGGTGCGGGTCGCGGTGGACAACCGGTCCGGCGCGGGCGCGGACCTGACCGTGCGATCCGCGGTCTACGCGATCGATGCCGCGGGCCGCAAGTCCGGCTCGCCTGCGGCCACGACCCCGCCGGTCCGCCTCCAGGTCGCCGCAGGGACCCAGGGCTCTGCGGCCCTGGCCGCCACGATCGCGAATCCCGTGCTCTGGACCCTGCAGAGGCCGGGTCTCTATGAGGCCGTGGTGGACATCGAACAGGCGGGCCGGGTCGTGGACACCGAGGAGGCGAGATTCGGCGTGCGGACGATCCGGTTCGACCCGGACAAGGGCTTCTTGCTCAATGGAGAGCGGGTCCAGTTCCAGGGCGTGTGCAACCACCACGACCTCGGCGCGCTGGGTACGGCCATTTACCCCCGGGCCTTGGAGCGGCAGATCGAGCTGCTCAAGGAGATGGGGTGCAACGCCATCCGCACGAGCCACAACCCTCCTGCCCCCGAGCTGCTCGATCTGTGCGACCGCATGGGCATCGTGGTCATGGACGAGGCGTTCGATACCTGGAGCCGGACCAAGTCGCGCAACGACTACGGCCTGTTGTTCAGGGACTGGCACGAGAAGGACCTGCGTGCCCTGGTCCGGCGGGACCTCAACCACCCGTGCGTTGTGCTCTGGAGCATCGGTAACGAGATCGCCGAACAGGGCATGGGCGAGCGGGGCGCGGCCACCGCGGTTGCGCTGGCCCGCATCGTGCATGAGGAAGACCCCACGCGACCCACGACCGCGGGCTGCAACAACGCCCAGCCCGGCAGCCCCTATGTTGCGGCCATCGACACCATCGGGATCAACTACCAGGGATCTCGTCCCGCCCAGGGTCTGCCCTACGGCAAGTACCGGCAGTTCCACGAGGCGGCCCCGGACAAGCTCCTGTACGGCAGCGAGACGGCCTCGACCGTCAGCTCCCGCGGCGCGTACACGTTTCCCGTTGCTGCGCAGCCCGGCGCGATCTTCGGCGGCGGGGGCCGACGCCGGGGCGGCGACCCCAACTCCGTCCCGCCGGGACGAGACGTGGCGGGCCACCAGATGAGCTCCTACGACCTGTACTATCCGAGCTGGGCGACCTCGCCGGACACGGAGTTCGCCGCGCAGGACCGGTTCCCCTTCTTGGGTGGTGAGTTTGTCTGGACCGGCTGGGACTACCTGGGCGAGCCCACGCCCTGGGGCGGGAGGAACGATCCGTCCCGCAGCTCCTACTTCGGGATCATCGATCTGGCCGGGTTCAAGAAGGACCGGTTCTACATCTACCAGGCCCGGTGGCGCCCGGATCTGCCCATGGCCCACATCCTGCCCCACTGGAACTGGCCGGAACGCGTGGGCCAGGTCACGCCCGTGCACGTGTACACCTCGGGCACTGAGGCGGAGCTCTTCCTGAACGGCAGGTCCCTGGGCCGCAAGACCAGGGGTCCGTACGAGTACCGCCTCCGCTGGGATGACGTGGTCTACGAGCCGGGCGAGCTCAAGGTCGTGGCCTACAAGGACGGCAAGGAATGGGCCACGGACAGGATGAAGACTGCGGGCCGCCCCGCCAAACTCCTGATCCAGGCGGATCGGACCACGATCGCGGCAGACGGCCAGGACCTCTCCTTTGTCACCGTCACCGTGGCGGACGCCGAGGGTCAGCTGGTGCCGGGGTCCAAGAACCGGATCCGATTCTCCGTCGAGGGTCCGGGCCAGGTCCTGGCCACGGACAACGGAGATGCCACGAGCTTCGAGTCCTTCCAGTCCCCTGAGCGGGATGCCTTCAACGGCCTGTGCCTGGCGATTGTACGGTCTTTGCCCGGCCGGCCCGGGACCCTCACGCTCAAGGCCGAGTCCGAAGGCCTCATGGGCGCAGCGGTGACCCTACGAGCACAGTGATGGGATCGATGCGAATGCCCCCTCGGCTACAACCATGGTAAGGAACTTCCTGATGCGCGTATTCGGCACTTGGATCGGATGGACCCTGTGCTTGGTCGGCCCCGTGGCCCTCGCGGCCCCCTCCCTGGACCTGTCGGGGACCTGGCGGTTCGCCCTCGACCGCGAGGATGTGGGCATCCGCGACCGGTGGTTCGCCCGGGACCTGGCAGACTCCATCCACCTGCCCGGGGCCCTGCAGCACCAGGGCTACGGAGACGAGATCTCCGTAGACACCCCCTGGGTGGCCAAGCTGGTGGACCTCAAGTGGTCTGCCAAGCAGAAGTACCAGAGATACACCCAACCAGGCCATGTCCTGGTCCCGTTCTTCCTGCAGCCGCCCAGGCACTACCTGGGGGCTGCCTGGTACCAGAGGGACATCGAGATCCCCGCAGGTTGGAGCAGCCGGCGCGTGGTCCTGACCCTGGAGCGTCCGCACTGGGAGACCCGCGTGTGGGTGGACGAGCGGCTGATCGGATCGAACCGCAGCCTCGGGACCCCGCACGCGTACGACCTCGGCACCGGGCTGACTCCCGGGCTCCACAGGCTCACGGTCCGCGTGGACAACCGGATGATCGTGGACGTGGGCTCGGACGCCCACAGCGTCAGCGACGAGACCCAGACGGCCTGGAACGGGATCGTGGGCCGCCTGGAGATGAGTGCCACCAGCCCGGTCTGGATTGCGGATGTCCAGGCCTATCCGAACGTGCCCAGGAGGTCCGTCCTAGTCAAGGTCCGGATCGGCAATGCCACAGGCCAGGCGGGCAAGGGCAGGGTGTCTGTCCGGGACGTGGTCGCGCCCGTGTCCTGGGACCCCAACGGCGCGAGGATCGAACTGGAGGTCCAGCTCAGCCGGGAGGCGGGCCTGTGGGACGAGTTCAGCCCCTCCCTGCACAGGCTCTCGTTGCGGCTCATGGGCGACCAGGCGGACGACCGCAGGGAGGTGCTCGTGGGCCTTCGCGAGGTGGGTGCAAGCGGGCTTCGCCTGACCATGAACGGCCGGCCGTTCCTGGCCAGGGGGACCTTGGAGTGCTGCATCTTCCCGCTCACGGGCTACCCGGCCATGGACGTGTCCGCGTGGCGGAGGATCATCCGGACCTGCAAGGACTACGGTCTGAACCACATCCGCTTCCACTCGTTCTGTCCGCCGGAGGCCGCGTTTGTCGCGGCCGACGACTTGGGGTTCTACCTCCAGGTGGAGTGCGGGGTCTGGGCCAGGGGGACCCGCCTGGGGTACGGCGACCCCGTGGACGCATGGCTGGCCGAGGAGACCGACGCCATCCTTGCGGCCTACGGCAACCACCCCTCGTTTGTGTTCATGGCGCACGGCAACGAGCCCTCTGCCAGGCCGGAGTTCCTGGCCGCCTGGGTCAAGCGCCTCAAGGAGGCGGACCCGCGGAGGCTCTACACCGCCGCCACGGGCTGGGGCCAGACCCCGGAGGACCAGTACTATGCCGCCATGGCGGTCGTGCGCACGTCCGCCAAGCGGACGCCCAGCATCCGGGGCGACCGCGGTTGGCGGGGCAAGGACTACAGCGACGGCCTGGCCGAGGCGATGGTCCCGACCATGGGCCATGAGATCGGCCAGTTCTGCGCGTACCCCAACTTCAACGAGATCGCCAAGTACACCGGGGCCCTGAAGCCGGGCAACCTCATGATCTTCCGCGACTTCGCAGCAGCAGGCGGCATCCTGGAGCAGAATACCCGGATCGCACAGGCCTCCGGCAGGCTCCAGGTCCTGTGCTACAAGGAGGAGGTCGAGGCCGCCTTGCGGACCCAGGACCTGGCCGGGTTCCAGTTGCTGGACCTGCACGACTTTCCCGGCCAGGGCACTGCCCTGGTCGGCGTGCTGGACGCCTTCTGGGAATCCAAGGGCTACGTGACGCCGGCCGAATACCGGCGGTTCTGCAACACTACCGTGCCCCTGGCCCGTCTGGCCCGCAGGACCTTCACCACGGCCGAGGCCCTGGACGTGCCCCTCGAGATCACGCACTTCGGTGCTGCGCCCCTGGAGAACGCCGTACCCTACTGGAAGCTGGTGGATGCGCAGGGCGGGGTCGCGGCCGGAGGGGAGCTTCAGGGCCGGACGATCCCGATCGCAAGCGGGACCTCCCTGGGCCGGGTGCATGTCGACCTGGGCAAGCTGGCCGCGCCCGCAGAGTACCGCCTGATCGCGGGCATCCAGGGTACCCCGTTTGAGAACGACTGGAGTATCTGGCTCTACCCCGGCCAGGTGGACCTGGCCGCGCCTGCGGGCGTGCATGTCGCCAGGCAGTTGGATGCCCCTGCCCTGGCTGCACTGGACAAGGGCGCCAGGGTGATCCTGTTCCCGGAGCAGATCGGAAGGGCCCACCCCCCCGTGTCCTTCACCCCCATCTTCTGGAACAACCAGCTCTTCCCCAACGAGAAGAAGCAGACCCTGGGTCTGCTCTGCGACCCCGTGCACCCGGCCCTCGCCCAGTTCCCGACGCGGGAGCACAGCGAGTGGAACTGGGAGGACATCTGCCAGGGCGCACGGGCATTCGATCTGGCCGGCCTGCCCAAGGACCTGTGCCCTGTGATCCAGGTGATCGACGACTGGAACACGGGCCGCAAGCTCGCCCTGGTCTTCGAGTGCAGGGTCGGCCAGGGCAGACTCCTGGTCTGCGGTGCGGACCTGGCC